>CAZVLI010000482.1:0-3858 GCA_964627965.1 uncultured Rhodospirillales bacterium | reverse complement strand
TGCTGTCGCTCTCGCCCGGATCGAGCAGGTTGGCCAGCGTCGGGCGCAGCCGCCGCCATCACCAGCCAGGCCTGACGCCAGCCGAGCGTCTCCGACAGCCATTGCGCGAGGGGTGGATGGACCGCCATGGAGGCGGAGAAGCCGAGGGCCATCAGGCTCATGGCGAAGCCGCGCCGGCGCGAGAACCACTGCGCCACCAGGTTGGAACAGTTCAGCATCAACGAGCCCTGGCCAAGGAAGCGTAGGGCGACGAAGGCCAGCGCCAGGACCATGACGTTGCCGACAACCGAGAACAGGACGCAGGCGAAGCCGAGCAGCAGCGCGACCACCAGCGTGGTGGCGCGCGGTCCGTGCCGGTCGACCAGCCGTCCGACCAGGGGCAGGCCGAAGGCGGCCACGGCGGTGGCCAGACCGTAGGCGGCGGCGAGCCAGCTTCGGCCCAGGTCGAGGTCGCGGCTCAGCGGTTCGAGGAACACCGAGAAGGTATGCGACTGCCCCGGCCCCGAGGCGAAGATGCCGAGCCCGGCGACCGCCAGGATGACCCAGCCGTAGAAGAAGCTGGAGCCCAGGCGGTCGAAGATCGCCTGGCGCGGGCCGGAAACCGACATTCACATAACCCTTTGGCGTGGCTCGGATATCAGAGGCATATCCGGCCGCGCCGTCGCCAAAGTCAACCCCGCCGTGCTATGAGCCGGCTAGGACGAAGGAGATTGGCGATGCTTCAGGCGGTGATCGTGCCGGTGACGCCGTTTCGGCAGAACTGCACCGTGCTTTGGGACGACGAAACCAAGGTCGGGGCCGCGGTCGACCCGGGCGGCGACCTGGAGCATGTCGAGGCGGCGATCCAGCAATCCGGCGTGACGCTGGAGAAGATCCTGGTCACGCACGGTCACATGGATCACGCCGGCGGCGTCGCGGAGCTGGCCGAGCGCCACGGCGTCCCGGTGGAGGGGCCACACGTCGACGACCAGTTCTGGATCGACCAGATCCCGGCGAGCGGGGCCAAGTACGGTCTGGCCGGTGCGCGTGTGTTCACGCCCGACCGCTGGCTGGAAGACGGCGATACGGTCACCGTCGGCTCGCTCACCTTCGACGTGAAGCATTGCCCGGGCCATACGCCGGGACACGTCGTCTTCTTCAACGCCGAACGCAAGCTGGCGCTGGTCGGCGACGTGCTGTTCAAGGGTTCGGTCGGCCGCAGCGACTTTCCGCGCGGCAATCACGAGCAGCTCATCCGCTCGATCCGGGAACAGCTGTGGCCGCTGGGCGACGACGTGGTCTTCGTGCCGGGACATGGCGACCAGTCCACCTTCGGCTACGAGCGCAAGACCAATCCGTACTGCAGCGACTTCGTGGAAATCTGAAGAGTCATCATAGCTAATGTCTTTTTAACTTCTGTGGCGCATAAAT
Organism: uncultured Rhodospirillales bacterium; assembly: GCA_964627965.1. Taxonomy (GTDB): domain Bacteria; phylum Pseudomonadota; class Alphaproteobacteria; genus JAVKFY01. The sequence goes on along the minus strand of CAZVLI010000482.1, from coordinate 2,448 downwards.
GGCTATGAAAGCCCGCTGTTGATGGCTTTGTCAGTTTGAGTAGTACCGCTTCGTGATGATCTGTTGCTCGCTCAGCATCTCGATGACCGCCAAGTCGCAAGGCGCCCCGGATCCCGTGTGTGCGCGCGTGGCGACTGCCTCGAGGAAGATCATGGACTTGATGGCGCGGGCCCGCGAAGGGCTCGGCATCGGCGGCGCGTGCGCGTTCAGCGCCGCAATTTGACCGGTTAAGCGCGATGGGGGTTGCGCTGGCCCGTCCCCGGAAACGGGGGCGGGCCATTACCTTTTCGGGTGATCAGTCGCTGAAGGCGGCGAACAGCTCGCGGATGGCATCGAGCTGGTTGCCGGTGGCGGAGGAGGGCACCAGGATCGGCGTCTTCACACCCGCCTCGCGCCAGGCCTCGACGCCTTCGCGCACCTTAGCGACGGACCCGAACAGCGTCGTGTCGGCCAGCCACTTGTCGGACAGGCACTCGCCGGCGCGGCCGGGCTCGCCGGCGGCGACGAGTTTCTCGATCGCCTCCATCTCCTCCACGTAGCCGGCTTCCTTCCAGTAGTTGCGGTAGTTCTCCAGCAGCGCGTAGGAGCTCAGCGTCCGGCGGTTCACCGCCATCGCCGCCTGCTCGTCGTCGGAGATGCAGGTCGGGATCATGTTGCCGATGTAGAAGCTGTCGTCGGCCGCCTTGCCGGCCGGCAGCGCGCCCATCGAGACGCCCATGTGCGAGCGGGCGGCATTGGCGAAGACCATGCCGTCGCCGATCTCGCCGGCCAGCGCGATCATCTTCTGGCGCAGCGTGGCGAGCACCAGTGGCGGCTTCTCGCCGGTCCGTTCCACCGCTTTGAAGTCCTCGACGAACTTGCGCATGTCGCCCAGCGGCTTGCCGGCGGTGGCGCCGATGCGCTTCAGCATCGGCCCATGCGACACGCCGATGCCGAAGCGGAAGCGGCCGCCCGACGTCTCGTGAATGAAGGCCGCGTTGTTGGCGAAGTCGATGACGCTGCGCAGGTAGATCGGCGTGATCGAGGTGCCGAACTCGATGGTCTTGGTGGTCAGCGCCAGGGCGCCGCACAGCGCCATGTTGTCGGACAGCGACGGACAGTAGATGCCGGCGAAGCCGCGAGTCTCGGCCTCGCTCGCCAGTTCCAGGATGGCGTGGCGGCGGCCCGGCAGGGCGGCCAGCGAAATGGCGGGCATGGTCTCAGGCATCGTTTCCTCTTCTCGTCACGATCAGGGCGTCGGCGATCGACAGGCCCTCGCCGTCCGGGTGGACCAGGACGGGGTTGATATCGAGCGACTCCAGCCGGTCCGACCAGCCGACCGCCAGGTGGGACAGCTTGACCAGCAACTGTGCCAGCGCGGCGACGTCCGCCTTCGGCCGGCCGCGCCCGCCGGTCAATGCCGGGGCGCCGCGCAGGCCGAGGATCAGTCGCTCGGCGGTCGGACGGTCGATCGGCGCCGGGGCCATCGCCACATCGGCGGCGGTCTCCACGAACAGTCCGCCGGCGCCGACCAGCACCATCGGACCCAGGCTGGCGTCGACGGTCGCGCCGGCAATCATCTCCACGCCGGCCGGTGCCATCTTCTGCACCCACAGTCCGTGAATGTCGGCGCCGGGCGCCGCGGTGGCGCCGATGTCGAGCAGTTCGGCGGCGGCGACCTGAACCGCGTGGGCGTCTGCCAGGTCCAGCATCACGCCGCCGATGTCGGACTTGTGCGGCAGATCGGGCGACTGCAGCTTCAGCGCGACCGGGAAGCCCAGCGCCTGCGCCGCATCGATGGCCTCATTGGCGTCGCGCGCCAGGCGGCCGGGCAGCACCGGCTGGCCAAGCTCGGCGAGCAGGGTCATCGCCTCGTGCTCCGGCACCACCTGGCGCTCTGGTAGGGCCGGGGGCGTCGGCAACTCGGTGGCCAGCACCGGCAGCGGCAGTTCCTTGAAGGCGGCGTAGTCGACCAATGCCCGCGCGGCCCGCGCCGTGCCCGCCAGGCGCGTGTAGCAGTAGAGGCCGGCCTGGGCGAGCCGGTCGATGTTGCCCTCCGGCGGCTGGCTGTAGGAGTAGAACAGGATCGGCTTGCCCGCCTTGGCCTTGATCTCGGCCAGTCGCTCGGCCGACTTCTCCACGAAACTCACCGAGCCGAACGGTCCGGCGATCACGATCATGTCGAGATCGGGCGCGGCTGCCAGCATCTCTAGCGCCTGGAAGAAGGCATCGCCGCGCGCGGCCTGTGCCGTCACGTCGACCGGGTTGGCGGCCGAGGCGTAGCGCGGCACCAGCGCCTCGATGCGGGCCTTCAGGTCCTCGTCGAGCGGGGGCAGGGTCAGGCCGGCGGCGGCCAGCGTGTCGGTCATCCACACGCCGCTGCCGCCCGAAGTGGTCAGGACCGCGACCCGGTCGCCTTTCGGCAGCAGATTGCCGGCGAAGGCGGCGGCGATGTCGACCAGATCGTCC
>CAZVLI010000481.1:0-3866 GCA_964627965.1 uncultured Rhodospirillales bacterium | reverse complement strand
GGAGAAGCTGAACTCGCTGAATCACGAGATCTGGCAGACGATCCCGAAACTGGTGCGCGAGGTCGCCGACGACGAGGGCATCAAGGTGCTGATCGTGCGCGGCGTGACGCCAAAGGCCTTTGCCGCCGGCGCGGACATCGCCGAGTTCCCGGTAGTGCACGCCAGCGAAGAATCGGCGACCGCCTATCACCACGACATCCACGAGGCGTTCGAGGCGCTGGCGACGCTGGTGAAGCCGACCATCGCGCAGATCCAGGGCATTTGCTTCGGCGGCGGCTGCGCGCTGGCGCTGTGCTGCGACATCCGTTACGGCGACGAGACGTCGAAGTATTGCATCCCGCCGGCCAAACTCGGCATCGCCTACTCGCTGGGCGAGACCAAGCGGCTGTCGGACCTGGTCGGGCCATCGAAGGCGAAAGAGATGTTGATGGGCGCCAAGGTGCTGGACGCGCAGGAAGCGCTCAGCTCCGGCCTCCTGACGCGACTGTTCCCATCGGAGGACCTGGCGCGCGAGACCCGTGCCTACGCGGACAGCCTGTGCGGCCTGTCGCAGTTCACCATCCGGGCGGTGAAGCAGATCGTGCAGTCCATCGGCGAAGGCGCGACGGCGGACAACGAGCTGTCGCGCTCACTGCAACGCGAGGCCTTCAAGGGCCCGGACTACCGCGAGGGACGCGACGCCTTCCTCGAAAAACGGACGGCGAAGTTCACGTACCGCTAGGCAGATGCCCCAACATGAACCGTCATCCCGGGCTTGACCCGGGATCACCGGCCAGCGGCAAGGTAAATCGTCAGAACAGTTCCAAGTACAAGTCGCGCCACTCCGGGTTCTGCGCCTCGACCAGCTCGATCTTCCAGGCGCGATGCCAACGCTTGATACGTTTCTCACGTGCAATGGCCTCGCGGATGTCGTCGTGCCGTTCGAAGTACACCAACTGATGCAGTGCGTAGCGACTGGTGTAACCGGGAACGATGTTGTTCTTGTGTTGATAGGTACGGGCCGGCAACGCGCTGGAGACGCCGGTGTAAAGCGTTCCGCGCTTGTGGTTGGCCATGAGGTAGACGAAACCGCCGCGATCCATGTGAGAGAACATATCACGAACATTGAGCAAGCGCGACTTTCGTGTCGCGACCCGGTGATCCCGGATCGGCCTTCGGCCGTCCGGGATGACGACGTTTGTTATGGGGTGAGCAATTCCACCAACACCGTCGCGTCCTCGACGTTTTCGAGGTCGTCGACCAGTTCGATCAGCCGTTCGCCGCTTTCCGGCGACACCGGACGAACAGCATTTGCGAGGTTGCGGCGGAACTTGGTCAGGTGGGCCTCGCGGGTCATCGGCTTGGCCGGGCTGCCATAGACCGTATCGACCGTCTCGGTGAACGCGCGACCGTCACTCGTCTTCAGCTCGACCGTGATGGGCACCAGCGCATTCGGATCGGGGTTGTCGACGGCGATCACCTCGATGCGGTCGGCCAGCGCCAGATTCTCGGCATCGGACATGGCGTCGTCGCGGAAGTCAGGCACGTCGACAGTCCCGCTCAGCAAGGCCCGGGCGCCGACATAGCTGCCCGACAGACGGGCGTAGTTCGCGGTCATGCCGGCCTTTGCCGGCCGGCCGATCAGATGCTGGACCAACGGCGGCACCAGCGCGCGGACCGAGGCCACGTCGGCGGCGGCGAGGTCGTGCTGCTCGCGCATCCGCAGCAGGATTTCCAGGATCCCGTGCGTCGCGCGTCCGCTCGGGAACGGCTTGTGCGCGACTTCGGTGATGCGCCAGGTCTGGCCCAGCGCGGCGGCGACCGGTGCCCAGTCGTAGTCGGCCTCGATCAGCTTGAAGTAGCCAAACGGCCCTTCCAGCAGGTTCCTTGGCCCATCCAGCCCGGCGGCGGCGAGGTCGGTGGCGACGACCGCGTTGCGCGCATTGAACGCCACTTGCAGCGCCAGCATCAGCGAGCCCTCGGTGTGCGCCTGCATGGTGCCGCAGAGCTGACCGTAGACGGCGCTCATCGCCTGGCGCGTGGTCTCGGCATCGAAGCCGCGCAGCTTGCCGATGGCGGCGCAAGCGCCGAACGCACCGGCGGTGGCCGGGCGGAAGAAACGCAGCGGCGACTTGGCGGCGACGCCCATGCCGGCGGCAACGTTGACACCGACAGCCAGCGCCAGCATCAGGTCGGCGCCACCGACGCCGCCTTCGCGCTCCGCCACCGCCAGCGTCGCGCTCAACAGGACGGCCAGCGGGTGCACCACCGCGCCCTCGTGCACGCAGTCGTACTCGGAGTTATGCACCTGGTAGGCGTTGATCAGCGCCGCCGTCGGCGCCGGCACCCGATTGCCGTGGACCCAGAGGCGGGCATCGTCGCCGCCACCCCACATGGCTTGGGTCCGAACCAGTTCCTCGACGAACGGCGCCGCGCTGCCGACCGCCGCGACGCCGAGGTTGTCGAGCAGGAAGGTCTTGGTCGCCTGACGTGCCGCGGCCGGCATGTCGGCAAGCGTCGTCTCGGCGACATGGCGGCAAAGGTCCTCGACGGCGTCCATTTCACGTTCCTCCCTGCGATTGCCTGCTATGTTAGCCGCCACCATGCCGAAAGCCATTTCCCCCGACGAAGTCCCGGCGCTGCTGCGGCCGGGCATGACCGTCTTCATCCAGGGCTCGACCGGACAGCCGACGACGCTGCTCGACGCCTTGAAGGCCGCGCCGGAGGCGAGCCGCGACGTGCACTACGTCGTCTGCTTCCTGCCGGGCGTGAACGACGTCGATCCATCCGACCTGCACGAGACGGCGAAGGTCACGACCTTCTTCCAGTACGGCAACATGAGCGATCCAGGACGGGCGCACCGCATCCGCTACCTGCCGCAGCACTATTCCGGCATCTGGCAGTATCTGAGCGCGTTCGAGCCGATCGACGTGGCGCTGATCCAGGTGGCGCCGCCGGAGGGCGACAGCGCCAGCGTCGGTTGCTCGCTGGACTTCCAGCCGGCGGTGCTGGACCGCGCCAAGGTGGTGATCGCGGAGATCAACCGGCGCATGCCGGCGCCGCCGCGCAGCGCCACGATCCCGCTCAGCAAACTCGACTACGTGGTGGAGTGCGATCATCCCCTGCCGCAGATCGTCTCCGGCACCGCCGGCGAGACGCTGCAGACCATCGCCAGCCACGTCGCCTCGCTGGTCAATGACGGCGACACGGTGCAATGCGGCATTGGCCAGTTGCCGGCGGCGATCCTGGCCGCGCTGACCGACCGGCGGGACATCGGCGTGCAGGGCGGCATGGTGGCGGACGCGATGGTCGACCTAGCGGCCGCCGGCGCGCTGACCGCCGCGCGCAAGACCATCGACACTGGGCTACAGGTCTGCGGCGCCGCGCTCGGCACCGACAAGGTCTACGACTGGGTCGCGGACCGCGAGGACGTGCTGTTCAAGCCGGTCGGCTACACCCACGACGTGCGGGTGATCAGCCAGATCGACAACTTCGTTTCGGTGAACTCGGTGCTGGAAGTGGACCTCACCGGCCAGGCCAACGCCGAGACGGTCAACGGCCGCCAGATCAGCGGCACCGGCGGGCTGGTCGACTTCGTGCGCGGCGCGCGGATGTCGAAGGGCGGCCGATCGGTCATCGCCCTGCCCGCCACCGCGGCCAAGGGCAAGGTCAGCCGTATCGTCTCGAAACTGTCGGACGGCGCGGTGGTGAGCTGTCCACGCGCCGATATCGACTACGTGGTCACGGAGTTCGGGATTGCGCACCTGCCGCCATTGTCGACGCGCGAACGCGCCGCCGCGCTGGCGGAGATCGCCGCGCCAGAGTTCCGTGAGGAGCTCCGACGCGGCGTTCCGGCCTAACCGTTGCGCCGACGGTAGGCAGCGAAG
>CAZVLI010000480.1:0-3872 GCA_964627965.1 uncultured Rhodospirillales bacterium | reverse complement strand
CCGCGGGGCCCGTCGATGGGCTCGTAGGTCGTGCCGGGCCGCGGCTGCCGGGCCACGCCGACCTCCAAGTCGGAGACGGTGTCGGCGCCCTGGTTCTCGCCGAAGACGAACACGTCCGCGCCGGCGTCGCCCGTGAGCCAGTCGTCGGCCGGCCCGCCGACCAGCGTGTCGTCGCCGGACCCGCCGACCAGCAGGTCCGCGCCGGCATGACCGATCAGGCGGTCGTCACCGGCATCGCCGAACAACCAGTCGTCGCCGCCCTGACCGCGCAGCAGGTCGTTGCCATCGCCGCCGGTAATCGTATCGGCACCGGAATTACCCGCCGCCAGATCGTCGCCGGCATCGGCGTTGACGCGATCATCGTCAGCGCCGCCGAACAGCATGTCGTCGCCGTCGCCGCCGTCCAGCGTGTCGCCGCCGCGCGTGCCGCGCAACAGGTCCGCGCCAGCGCCGCCATCGAGTTCGTCATCGCCGGCGGCACCGTTCAGCGTATCGTCGTCGCCGCGGCCCTCCAGGCGGTTGGCGCCGCCGTCGCCGACGAGCCAGTCGCCGAAGTCGGCGCCGAGCAGGTCCTCGACCGCCACCAGGCGATCGCCCTCGGCCATTCCGGTGCGCAGATCGGCGACCGCGCCGGCCGTCGCGCCGAGCTGGACCGCGTCATCGCCGTCGCCGCCGTCGAGCGTGTCGCCGCTGCCGCCGCCGGTGAGCGTGTCGTCGCCGGCCCCGCCGACCAGCCGGTTGGCGCCGCCATTGCCGGTCAGCACGTCGTCGCCGTCGCCGCCGACCGCGTGCTCGATCATGGCGGCCTCGTCCAGCCATAGCGAGCCAGCGCCGAGGCGACTTTCCGCGCCGGGGCGCAGGTCGATGCTGGCGTCGCCGCTGAGCGCCGCCGCGTTGAGCCAGTCCTCGCCGGCGTCGTCGGCCAGCGGGTTGTCGCTGCCGGCGAAGCTGTCGGTGAACACGTAGCGGTCGTTGGCACCCGGCGCGTCGCCATAGAGATGCAAGGTCCAGCCCTGGAGGCTGCCGCTCTGGCCCGTGTGGACGTCGGTGACGCGTAGACGCCAGGTGCCGGCGCCGCTCTCCTCGCGGAAGCCAGCCGCGCCGAAGGTCCAGACCAGATGGTCTTCCGGCGCGTCGGTCTGGCCGAGGCCGGGCCGGCTCAGCAAACGCGCCTCGGTACCGGACGGCGAGACCAGCGTGACGGTGAGGTCGCCGACATGCGCATGCGGCAGGTCGATATCCAGCGCGACCGAATCCAGCACGATGTCGTCGGCGAAGGTGACGGTCTGCTCCAGCACGCCGGACCCATCGGGGATCGCCGCCGCGTCGTCGACGCTGGCGCTGAGATGCAGTTCGTTGTCGCTGGTCGCGGCCGGTCCGGTCCAGCTCGCCGCCAGCCGCACCGCCGCACGCGCGTCGACCATGCCGAAACCGTAGTCGTGGCTGTAGGCCAGGCCGGCGCCATTGATCTGCCAGCCGAAGTGGTCGGCATCGGTCTGCCGGGCGCTGAACGCCAGGATGTCCTGCACGTCGCGCCAGCCGAGGTCCGGGTTGGCCTCGAGCATCAGCGCCACGGTGCCGCTCACCATCGGCGCCGAGAACGAGGTGCCGGTGACCTGGGTGTAGTCGTCGTCGGTATAGCCCGGCTCGCCGACGCGGTCGGTGCTGACAACGCTCTGGCCCGGCGCGCTGACCAGCACGGCCGCGCCGCGGGTCGAGAACAGGGAGATGTCGCCATCGCGGTCGGTGGCGGTGACCGTGATGGTGTAGCGGCTCGCCTGGGTCGCGTGCAGGTTGACGTCGTCGCCATAGAGGTAGGCGTTGCCGGCGGCCATCACCACGGTCGCGCCGAGGCCGTCGCGACCCTCTTCGACCAGGTCCGCCAGCGCCTCGCCAATGGCCGTGAAGTCGCCGTAATCGCGACCGAAGCGCTGCTGATCAGCGACCGCGTGGTCGTCCAGGAAGGCGAAATCGGCGCTCTGCTGCATCAGCGCCGAGTAGCTCCAGGAGTTGTTGATCACGTCGGCATCGCCGGCACCGGCGGCATAGCGCCAGCCGGCGGCGACCGTCTCCGTCATGCCGGTGGCGCTGAGCGGGTTGTAGAGCGAGAACAGTTCGGCATCCGGCGCCACGCCGACCATGCCGTCGGTATTGGCACGCGCGGCGATGATGCCGGCGACGGCCGTACCGTGATTGTCGTTGTCGTCGCGCGGTCCGGCGCTGCCGCCATCCGCGCTCCAGCCGCCGGCGTAGGCGTCGGCAAGGTCGGGATGCTCGGCGTCGATGCCCTGGTCCATGACCGCGACGCGGACGCCCTCGCCGGTCGCCTGATCCCAGACCACTTCGGCCGAAATGCCGCCTGCGTCGTCGGCGCGCAGATACCACTGCAGGACCCAGAGCGGGTCGGCAATGGCGGCGGCGAATTCTTCGGCGGACGCGGACATCGGTTGCTTCGGTGCGACGCGACCGTTTCGGTCGCAGCGCCCAGCAACATGCCGGTGCCCTGGTTAATATCAGGTGCGCATATAAGGTTGACGACACCCTAACGCGGGCGCCGTGGCAACGACGTCAGGCGGCCTTGGTCCGCCGTCGGCCGAAGCCGAACAGGCCGGCCGCGCCGACCAGCAGCACCGCCGGGATCGCCCACTTGAGGACGTAGGCGACCTCCTCGATCACGCAGCCTTTCGGATGCCGTGCCTCCGGGCCGCCATAGACCAGACGCGGCTCGTGCTGCACGTACATCCAGCCAACGCCGTCATGGCCCTTCTTGTTGTGCGCGTACGCCGCGCGCAGCAGTTCCGGCCGCTGCCGCAGCGTGTCGAGGTCATGCGCCATGTAGGCCCGGTAGTCCGGATCCAGCACGTACCATTCGCCCGGCGCGACTTCCGCCGTCGCCACCACGTGGCCTTCCAGGTAGACGATGGCGGTGTTGAAGCCGTTCTCGGCCAGGAAGCCCATCACGGTCGACGATTGCTGGCCGCACTGGCCGATGCCGCGGCCGAGCGCCCGGCGCCAGCTGCAGAACTCGTAGATGCGATAGGTGTCGGGCTTCAGGTAGCGCGCGGCGTAGAGCAGGTAGTTCTCCCACACCGGCACCGTCATGCGGTAGTCGCCGATCTCCGCCGAGGTCGGCGTACGCCAGTCGATGTGCGACATCGCCTCGCCGATGATCTCCGCCGCCTCCAGCGCGAAGCCACGCCGGTCGCTCGCGTCGAGCGCGCGCAACCGTGCCAGGGCCACGTTTTCCGGTATCGCCGGCCCGTACATCCGGCCCGGCACCTCGCTCGCCACCAGCGGTCCGCGCAGCGGCTGGGTCAGGCCGTACAGGTTCAACGCCAGCAGGGCTAGGCCCAGCAGCGCGGCCGCGACCGCCAGCCACGTCAGCCAGCGCCGTCCTTGCGCCACTTCGGGCCATCCCGCCGAATTCGTCGCCGTGCTCATGCCGCGTGTCGTCTCGCGCTGTCCCACGCTGAACCATGCGGCGTCCTTCTCGGCGCCGCGCACCGGAAACCTAGCACGATCCTTGCCAACCGGCCGCCCGGCTCACGCACCTGTGCTCGGCGCGCAAGCGGGATTGACGCCTGCCCACCCGGGTCGCGAGCATAGGCCATGAGCCCGACACATCGACTTGCCCTGGTCGAGGACGAACTGCCGCCCGGCGCCGCCCTCGACCTGCCCGCCGCCACCCGCGCCGTCTACGTGGTCGCCGGCGCGATCCGCTGCAACGACGACGCCGTCGCCGCCGACAATGGCTGCATCGCTACCGGCGCCCTGAAGCTGACGGCGCCGAACGGCGCCCGCGTCTGGCGCTTCGAGCTGGTACCGGCCGGCGGCGCGGCCGCGTCCGGCGGCAGCCGCGGCCTGCTCGCCGC
>CAZVLI010000479.1:0-3882 GCA_964627965.1 uncultured Rhodospirillales bacterium | reverse complement strand
CGTCAACGGCACCAAGACCTGGACCTCCCTGGCGCACTGGGCCGACATGATGTTCTGCCTGGTTCGGACGGGCACCGAGGGCAAGCCGCAGGAGGGCATCTCCTTCCTGCTGATCGACATGAAGAGCCCGGGCATCGAGGTGAAGCCGATCATCACCATCGACAAGAGCCATCACGTCAACATGACCTACCTGACCGACGTGAAGGTGCCGGTGGCCAACCGCATCGGCGAGGAGAACAAGGGCTGGACCTACGCCAAGTTCCTGCTCGGCAATGAGCGCAACACCATCGCCGAGGTGCCGCAGTCGAAGCAGCGGCTTCGGCGGCTGAAGGAGATCGCGCGGGCCGAGCGGGCGCTGGAAGACCCGCGCTTCGCCATCCGCATCGCCGAGGCCGAGGTGGCGCTGACAGCGCTGGAGTACACCAACCTGCGATGCCTGGCCGACGAGGCCGCCGGCAAGCCGGTGGGACCGGAAGCGTCGATGCTGAAGATCAAGGGCGCCGAGCTACGCCAGCAGATCACGGAGCTGACGCTGGACGCGCTCGGCCCCTATGCGGCGGCTTACCCGACCGACGGGCTGCGCGAGGGGGCCAACATGCCGCCTGTCGGGCCGGCGAATGGCGTCGCCTCGGTCAGCGATTACCTGTTCAGCCGCGTGGTCACGATCTACGGCGGCAGCGACGAGATCCAGCGCAATATCATCGCCAAGATGGTGCTGGGACTCTAATCGGCTTCCATGCTAGCAAGCCTCGCCCGCCACAGGAGTTTTCCGACGCCATGGATTTGAGCTGGGACGACGAGCTGCACGACTTCCAGCAGGAGGTCCGCACTTGGCTGCGCGCCAACCTGCCGGCCGACATCAAGGCGAAGGTCGACGAGGGCCGCAGCCTCGCCCGCGACGACCTCGTGCGCTGGCAGAAGATGCTTCACGAGAAGGGCTGGATCGCCCCGGCCTGGCCGAAGAAGTACGGCGGCGCGGAGTGGGACGTGGTCCGGCGCTACATCTTCGCGGAGGAGATGGCGGCGGCCGGCTCGCCGCGCCTGCTGGCCTTCGGCCTGTCGATGGTGGGGCCGGTGATCTACACGTTCGGCAGCGACGAGCAGAAGCAGAAGTACCTGCCGCGCATCCTGTCGAGCGACGACTGGTGGTGCCAGGGCTACTCCGAGCCCGGCTCCGGTTCCGACCTCGCCAGCGTGTCGACCAAGGCGGTGCGCGAGGGCGACCACTACATCGTCAACGGCACCAAGACCTGGACCACCCTGGCGCAGCACGCCGACCACATGTTCTGCCTGGCGCGCACAAACTCGGATGTGAAGCCGCAGGAAGGCATCTCCTTCCTGCTGATCGACATGCGCCAGCCCGGCGTCGAGGTGAAGCCGATCGTCACCATCGACGGCGGCGCCGAGGTCAACATGGTCTACCTGACCGACGTGAAGGTCCCGGTCGAGGACCGGGTCGGCGAGGAGAACAAGGGCTGGACCTACGCCAAGTTCCTGCTCGGCCACGAGCGCTTCGGCATCGCCGGCATCGGTCGCTCCAAGGCGCAGCTCGAACGCCTGAAAAGCATCGCGGCGATTGAGACCGCCGAGGCGGCACCGCTGATGGCCGATCGCGATTTCGCGCATGCCGTCGCCGACGTCGAGCTGGAGCTGACCGCCCTCGAATACACCGAGCTGCGGCTGCTGCTGGCGGCGCGCGACGGCCAGGTCGGCGCCGAGCCGAGCCTGCTCAAGGTGAAGGGCACCGAGGTGCAGCAGATGCTGACCGAGCTGCTGATGCGTGCGGTCGGCTACTACGCCGCGCCCTATTCGCGCGAGGCGCTGACGGACGGCTGGAACGAGGCGCCGATCGGCCCCGACCACGCCTTCTCGCTGGCGCCGACCTACTTCAACTGGCGCAAGGTGTCGATCTACGGCGGCACCAACGAGATCCAGAAAAACATCATGGCAAAAATGGTCCTGGGCATGTGACTTCGGTCGCGTGATCCGGGCGAGGCGCAACAAGACAACGAGAGGACGCGTCACATGGATTTCTCCCTTTCGGAAGAACAACAACTGCTGAAAGACAGCCTCGACCGGTTCGTGCGCGAGGCCTACGAGTTCGAGACGCGGCGCAAGCTGATTGCCACCGACGAGGGCTTCAGCCGCGACAACTGGAAGCAGATGGCGGAGCTGGGTTGGCTCGCCGTGGCGCTGCCGGAGGAGTTCGGCGGTATCGGCGGCGGCCCGGTGGAGACCATGCTGATCATGGAGGCGATCGGCCAGGGCCTGATCGTCGAGCCGTACTTCCCGACCGTGGTGCTGGGCGGCAACCTGCTGCTGCATGGCGGCACCGAGGAGCAGAAGCGCGAATACCTGCCGAAGCTAGCCGAGGGCCGCCTGATGATGAGTTTCGGCTCTGCCGAGCGGCAGTCGCGCTACGACCTGTTCGACGTTGCCTTCGAGGCCAAGAAGGACGGCGACGGCTATGTGCTGTCGGGCCACAAGGGCGTCGTGTTCAACGCCGCCACGGCCGACAAGATCATCGTCTCGGCGCGCACCGCCGGCGGCCAGCGCGACCACAAGGGCATCACGCTGTTCATGGTCGACGCCAGTGCGGATGGTCTGAGCCGGCGCGACTATCCGACCGTCGATGGCCTGCGTGCCTCGGAACTGCATTTCGACAACGTGAAGGTCGGTGCCGACGCGGTGATCGGCGAGGTCGACAACGCGCTGCCGCTGATCGAGACCGTCGCCGACCACGCCATCGCGGCGCTGACGGCCGAGGGTGTCGGCTGCATGTCGGTGCTGGTCGACATCACCAACGAGTACCTGAAGACGCGCAAGCAGTTCGGCGTGCCGCTGTCGAAGTTCCAGGTGCTGCAGCACCGCATGGTCGACTGCTTCATGGAGACCGAGCAGGCGCGTTCGATGGCCTACATGGTCACCCTGAAGCTGGAAGGCACGACCGAGGCCGAGCGCCGCAAGGCCGCGGCCGGCGCCAAGGTGCAGATCGGCAAGGGCGGCCGCTTCGTTGGCCAGCAGTCGGTGCAGCTGCACGGCGGCATGGGCATGACCGACGAGCTGTCGGTCGGCCACTACTTCAAGCGCCTAACGATGATCAACACCATCTTCGGCGACCACGACTATCACCTGAAGCGGTTCAGCGAGTACTGAGCCGATCGCCACGGGGGCCACGATGAGCAAGCCGATCACGTCCGCCGACACGCCGCCGAACGATCTCGCGGCGTTCTGGATGCCGTTCACGGCGAACCGCCAGTTCAAGGCGGCACCGCGCCTGCTCGTGGCCGCCGACGGCATGCACTACAAGAGCCACGACGGCCGCGACATCCTCGACGGCACAGCCGGCCTGTGGTGCGTCAATGCCGGTCACGGCCAGCAGAAGATCAAGGACGCGGTCAAGGCGCAGATCGACGTCATGGACTACGCCCCGAACTTCCAGATGGGCCACCCGCTGGTGTTCGAGCTGGCCAACCGGATCGCGCAGATCACGCCGGAGGGCATGGACCGGGTATTCTTCTGCAACTCCGGTTCGGAGGCGGTCGACACCGCGCTGAAGATCGCCATCGCCTATCACCGGGTGCGAGGCGAGGGCTCGCGGACCCGTCTGATCGGGCGCGAGCGCGGCTATCACGGCGTCGGCTTCGGCGGCATCTCGGTCGGCGGCATCGTCGGCAACCGCAAGCTGTTCGGCCCGCTGATCAATGGCGTCGACCACATCCGCCACACCCACGACCTTGAGCACAACGCCTACAGCCGCGGCCAGCCCGAGTGGGGCGCGCACCTGGCCGACGACCTGGAGCGGCTGGTGACGCTTCATGACGCGTCGACCATCGCGGCGGTGATCGTGGAGCCGGTGGCCGGCTCGACCGGCGTGCTGGT
>CAZVLI010000478.1:464-3902 GCA_964627965.1 uncultured Rhodospirillales bacterium | reverse complement strand
CGCCGCCGGGATCGGTGTCGCGACGGACACGACGATCTTTCGCGCCGCCGATGCCATCGTCTCGTGGAACCGGTGGGCCTTGGACTGGGCGGCGGGCACGCTGCCGAACCGCATTCTCGACTATCCGCAACTGCTGCCGGTCAACGCGTCGCTGGTCTACGTATGGCAGGGCGTCGTCGACGTGCAGGTGTTCGCCAAGGCAGTTGCGATGGCGGCGCCGGCGATGCTCGCGGGTTGCGCCGTCGTCCTGATCGCTGCCGGCCGACAGATCGCGGGCCTCGCGATGCTCCTGTTGCTGGCGGGACTGGCTCCGGCGGTCGGCCATCGCCTGTTCACCGGCACCGCGGACCTGCCGGTTGCCGCGCTCACTGTCGCGGCGCTGGTCGCTGCCTGGCTCGGCCGCGAGGATGAGGACGGCCGGCTGGTTTTGCTGGGCGCCGCGATCGCGGCGGCGGCGGCGCTGACCAAGCAGGCCGGTATCGCGGTGGCGCTGGCCTATCCACTGCTGACGCCGCCAGGTCAGCGCGCGCGCGCGGCTGGTGTCATCCTGGCACTGGCCGGGCCCTGGTATGCGTGGCAGTACGCCCTCATCCTGTCGGGCGCGGAGCGCTGGCTGGTGCCGGCTTTCGTCGACGCCGACGTGCACCGGGGCAGGGGCCTCCTGGACCGTCCGGCCCACGCCCTGGCGATGCTGCGCGACCTGTTGCCCTGGTGGTGGCTGGTCGCGGTGGTCGTCGGGCTTGCCGCAGCCGTGCGGGACCGGTTCTGGCAGATCGCCGCCGGCCTGATGGCGTTGCCATATGCCATCGCCTGGGCGTTCCTGTGGAGCTACGACGAGCGCAACCTGTTGCCGGTCCTTGCGGTGCTCACCCTGGCGGCCGGGGTTGGATTCGGCAGGTTGACTGAGCGCCTGCCAGTCGCCGCGCTGCCGTGGCGCTGGGCCGGTGTCGCTGGTCTCTTGGTGCTACTCGGCGGCGCCTGTTATGGCCTCGTCGGATCGCCTTTCTTGTGGTCGGACGATCGCTTGCTGGCGTCGCAGCGCGCGGCCCAGGAAGAGATCGGTGATCCGGCGTTGAACCGCGCATTGGCCGCCTACTTCGATGATACCGACGCCCGGCCGACCGTGATCACGGCCTATCACTTCGCGCGCTACGTACCGAGCTTGCGCCACCTCGCCATCGAACAGACGTTCTTCCGCGGCGACGGCGGGCTGCTGCGGACCAAGCTCAAGCGTCTCCCCGATGCCTATGTCCTGCAGTACCGCCTCCGGAGTTCGCCGCAGGTCCGCGCCTACCTCGACGAACAGGTGGCGCGGGGGCGCTATGTCGAGGTGTTCGGCACCGATGACGGCAGTCGCTTGCTCCGCCCCGGGCGCTAGGCGGCGGCTGAGCCCAGACGCCAACGTCGCGCGCTAAACGATTCAAGCGATTCGTGAAATCGGGCTGGCGACGCCTACGCGGCCTACTGCCTCGCGAGTGAATCGAACAATGAGCTTCCGCGCCTAAGCGATTCCACCGACTCGAACATTCGCGTTTGCGTGCGCGATGGCCCGTCAGTCCGGCTCGATGGCGCCCTTACGCTCCACGATCATCTTGTAGCTGTCGGGTTCGCGGTGGACGGCGAAGTTGAACACCGAGTTCTTGTACGACTTGCCGAGGTCCAGATCGCAACGCGCGATCGCCAGCTCGTCGCCCAGCGTCGTGCATTGCGCCACGATCTCGCCCGACGGCGCGATGATGCAGCTTTGCCCGATCAGTTCGCAGCCTTCCTCGATGCCGGCCTTGGCGACGCCGACGACCCAGGTACCGTTCTGGTAGGCGCCGGACTGCATCACCAGGTGGTTGTGGAACGGGCCCAGCGCGTCGTGCTCCGGCGCCGGCGGGTTATGGACCGGCGTGTTGTAGCCGAGCGTGACCATCTCCACGTTCTGCAGCCCCATCACGCGATAGGTCTCCGGCCAGCGCCGGTCGTTGCAGATGCACATCCCGAACAGGCCATCGAAGGCGCGCACCACGGGCCAGCCCAGGTCGCCCGGCTCGAAGTAGCGCTTCTCCAGGTGCTGGAAGGCGCGCCAGGGCTCGTGCTCGGCATGCCCGGGCAGGTGGATCTTGCGGTACTTGTTGACGACGTTGCCGGCCTTGTCGACCAGGATCGAGGTATTGAAACGCCGCTTCTTGCCACTCTCGTCGACGAACAGCTCCGCGTAGCCGAGCGCGAAGCCCATGCCGAGCTCCTTGGCCACCTCGAACAGCGGCTGGGTCTCGTTCGAGGGCATCTGCGTCTCGTACCAGGCGTCGAGCTCGTCCTCGTCCTCGATGAACCAGCGTGGGAAGAACGTGGTCAACGCCAACTCCGGATAGACGATCAGGTCGCAGCCGTGCTTGTGCGCGTCGCGCATCAGCGACAGCAGGCGGTCGACCACCTGGCTGCGGGTTTCTTCCTTGGCGATCGGGCCGAGCTGCGCCGCCGCCACCGTGACGATTCTCGCCATTATTTCAGCCTCCTTGGCCGGTTGCGTCCGACAGGCGCAACAGGGTGTGCAACAGGACGTTGGCGCCCGCTCCCAGATCCTCCGGCTCGGTGTGTTCGGCCGGGTTGTGACTGATGCCCTTCTCCGACGGCACGAAGATCATCGCGGTCGGGCAGATCCTCGCCATCATCTGCGCGTCGTGGCCGGCACCCGACGTCATTGCGCGCCGCGAGAAGCCGAGTTCCTTGGCCGTCGCATCGATGAGGTCGGCGATGGACTTGTCGAACGTCACCGGTTCGAACCGGGCCAGTTGCCGCGTCTCGATCTTCACGCCCTCGGCGGCGGCGAGATCCTTGAGAAACCGTGCGACATCCTTTTCCGCCTGCTGCAGCTTCTTCTCGTCGGTGTTGCGCAAATCGACGGTGATTTTCGCCCGGCTGGCGATGACGTTGATGATGTTCGGGAACAGCTCGATCACGCCGCAGGTCGCGACCTGGCTGCGCCCCATCTCGACCGCCAGCTTGCGGATATGCACGGCGACGGCGGACGCGGCGTAGCCGGCGTCGTGCCGCAACCGCATCGGCGTGGTGCCGGCGTGGTTCGACTGGCCGTGGATCGTCACCTCCTGCCAGGAGATGCCCTGCAAGTCGCGCACCGCGCCGATGGTGACGCCTTCGGCCGCCAGCACCGGCCCCTGCTCGATGTGCAGTTCCACGAAGGCGTGCGGCCTGGTGTGGCCGGGCTCCGCCTCGCCGGCATAGCCGATGCGGTTCAGTTCCGCGCCGACGGTCGCGTCGTCGATGCCGGTGGTGGCCAGCGCCTCGTCCAGCCCGAGCCCGCCGACGTAGACCAGCGAGCCCAGCATGTCGGGCGGGAAACGCACGCCTTCCTCGTTGGTGAAGATCGCGACGCACAGGGGACGGTCGGTTTCCACCTTCGCGTCGTTCAGCGTCTCGACGACTTCCAGG
>CAZVLI010000478.1:0-454 GCA_964627965.1 uncultured Rhodospirillales bacterium | reverse complement strand
AGCACGCCGAGATTACCGTCATACTTGCCGCCGGCGCGCACCGTGTCGATGTGCGAGCCGGTCATGATCGGCGCCAGGTCGTCGCGTCGCCCGGGGCGGCGGCCGATGACGTTGCCGATCTTGTCGACGGTGATCTCCAGGCCGGCATCGCGCATCCAGCCGACGACGAGGTCACGGCCGGCCTTGTCGGCATCGGACAGCGCGAGGCGGGCGTTGCCGCCGCTCTCCAGCTTGCCGACCTCGCCTAGCGCCTCCAGACGGGCGATCAGGCGATCACGGTCAATTTCGAGGCCCTGACTCATCCCGCGCGGACCTCTGCGGCCGATCGGCCGACGATCTCGGCGTAGAGTTCCGGATCGGTGTCGCCCTCGCTGCCGTAGATCAGCACCCGGCTGGCGGTCGACAGGTCGAGCGAGCGGGTTTGTGCCGGATCGGTCATCACCTGGGAGAGACC
>CAZVLI010000477.1:0-3902 GCA_964627965.1 uncultured Rhodospirillales bacterium | reverse complement strand
CGTCGCTGGCCGACGCGGCGGCGCCCGCCCCCGCCTCGACAAGCCCGACGAGCTCGCAGCCGGCCTCGCCCAGCAAGTCGATCATGCCGCCCTGCGAAGTGGCGGTCTTCGCCATGCGCGTGATCACGTCGTCGCCGCGTATCGCGCGACGCTCGAAGTCCGCGTAGCCGGTGGTGTCAGGTAGAAAGGTGACCGACTCCAGCCAGAAGCCGGCAATGGCGACACGCATGGACGATGTTCCCCGCTCGATCCGCTGTTTCACGCCAGCCTAGGGCACGCGTGGCGCAGCGGCGAGACGGATCAGGCCGCCAGCGGCAGGTCGATGGCGATGGCGAAACCGCCGCCGGAGCGATTGCGGGCCTCGACCTGCCCGCCGACCGACTCCACGTTGCGACGCACGATCCACAGACCGATGCCCATGTGGTGTTCCTCGCCGTTGCCGTTGCCATTCCCGTTGGCGCCGTTGGCGGCCTCGTGGTCGCGGGCGGTGGCGCCATCGCCGCGCGAGGAGAAGTAGCGCTCGAAGATGTTGTCGAGGTCGCCGCTCGGCACACCCGGCCCGCTGTCGGCGACGATCAGCCGCGCGCTCTTGCCGTTCTTGCGCAGGCTGACCTCGATCTCGCCGCCGTCCGGGGTGAAGGACAGCGCGTTGTCGACGAGGTTCTCCACCACCGTTTCGACCATTTCCTCGCCGGCCATCACCCGGATGTCGGGCTCGATGCGCCGGCGCAGATGAATCTGCCGGCTGCTCGCCACCACCGAGTAGCTAAGCAGCAACCGGTCGACGGCGGCCGACACGTCGATCTGGCTTTGCGGCGGATCGATCAGCGACGCCTCGGTCTCGTCCAGGTGGCGCGCGAACATCACCAGCCCGTCCAGGCGATCCAGCGCCATCGACAGCATGCCGTGCGCCCGCCGCGCCCGCTGGTCCTCGGGATCGAGGCTGCGCTCCAGCGGCTCCAGCGATTGCCGCATCACCGCGATCGGCGTCTTGAAGGCATGCGCGTTGTCTTCGGCCGCGCGCCGGATCTGTCGCGCCGAGGCGCGCAGGCGATCGACCATGCGATCGAATTCGGCAGCGACCTGATCAAGCTCCGGGATCATGTTTTGCTCGCGGAAGCGCGGCGCGGTGTCGCCGGCCGCGCGAATGTTCCGCGCTAGCCTTGCGAACCGGCTCAGCGAACGGATCAGGCCGAGGAACATCAGCACCGTGGCCAGCGCCAGCAGCGCGTAGATGGCGCCGGCCAGTCGCACCTCCGCCGTAGCCCAGTAGGGCCGGCCGATGGCGCTCTCCACATACGCGGCCGTGGAGTGCGACGTGACCACCGCCCAGCAGCCGACGGCGGTGTTCAACGGGGTGATCGAGGTGACGATCTCGTCGTTGCCGGCCAGGTTGCGGTAGCGGATCGCGGTGTCGATGCCGCCTTCGCAGCTCGGCGCCAGCTGGGCCAGCACGCCGAGCCGGTCGAGCTCCTCGCGCTCCTCGTCCAGCCGGGCGGCGCTCACCGCCGGCGCGGCCGCGAAGTAGAAGAAGTTGGTCGCCGGGTCGCCGCCGCGCGGCTCCAGCAGCACCCGGATGGTCACGTCGTCGGCCGCCAGCCGGCCGAGCAGCGCATTGACCTCGGTGCTCGACGGCAGCGAGCCGCCGGCCGCCGGCTCGGTCAGCAGCGGCGTGATCGCGCGCACGATGAGACGGCCTTGCTCCTGGATGCCGCGTGTCAGCAGCTGCTGGTTCTGGTCGTAGGCGTCGCGGAACTGCTCGTACAGGATCACCGGCACGGCGCCGAAGATCATCATCAGCACCACCAGCTTGGTCAGCGACGACCGTACGAAACGGTCGAGCGCCGAGCCGCCCTCGCGCTTCGCCGCCGGCGCGGCCGCCGGCCGGACCTGGCTAGCTCGCGCGCCAGCGATATCCGAAGCCGGGGTAGTTCTCGATGTGGTCGAAATCGTCATCGATCTCTTTGAACTTGCTTCGGATGCGCTTGATGAAGGTACGTACGTTCACCCGGAACCCTTCCGACCCGCTGCCGGCGTAGAACCCGCGCCCGTGCACCAGGTCGTAGATCTCGCGGTAGGACACGTCGCCACCGACGCGTTCCACCAACAAAGCAACAATGTTGAATTCGGTTAACGTCAGGTTAACGAGCTGACCGTCCCACATCGCCCGCTTGGTGTCGTGGTTGATCTGCAGCCGCCCGCTCGCCGCCGACTGGGCCGGCTCCTCGCCGGTACCGGTCTTGCGCCCCTCGGTGATAATCGAGATGCGCTTGAGCACGATCGACAGCCGCCGCGACTTGTCGATGAAGTCGACGGCGCCGCCTTCCAGCGCCGCTTCCTCGTAGATCTCGTCGTCGACCACGGTCAGGAAGATCACCGGCACGTCGCTGCCGCGATCACGCAAGCGCCGCAGCACCTCCAGGCCATCCATGCCCGGCATGCGCCAGTCGAGCAGCACCACGTCGGCGTCGCCGCCGCCCTCGAAATAGCCGATCGCGTCGCGGCCGTTGTCGAAGTCCAGCACTTCGTAGCCGCTGTCGGCCAGGTTCAGCCCGAGCGACTCGCGGAACATCGAGTCGTCGTCGACCACGACGACGCGCGCGCCGCCGCCGACCTCCTCGTCATGAGGCGCGCCGGTCGGCGCGGACGGCGTTGAGACAGCGGGATTTTGCATCTTCGGTGTCCTCGTCGGTGTTGCCCAGCCCGACGGACAGGGTCCGATAGCGCTGGGTCTTCACTTCAGGAAAGAACGTCAGCCGCAAGGTGCACTCTGCGGTCTGATACTGCCATATCCAGGCGGGCGGTTCATCCGTGCGCAGGACCGGCTCGCCGAGCAGGCGGCGAACTTCCTCCGCGCCCAGCCCGATCACGGCGCCCGGGGTCAGCGGCCGTCGCTCATCGACAGCGCCGAGCGCCTGCAATTGCGCCTCGGTCGGCGGCGCCGGTGGCTTGCTCCGTGGCACAGGGGCGTCAATCTTCGGCTGTGGGTCGGTATCGGGCGCCTTTTCGGCCATGGCGGGCTCCGGCGACGTGCCGGTGCTGGCGCGCGGCGCCGACGGCGGCGAACTCTGACAACCGGCCACGACCATCGAGGCCAGGGCCGCCAGCCCAAGACACCGCCGCGTCGCGGACCTGTCACACCAAACAAAAGCCATCGTACCGATCCGTGCGAGACTTACGACAATTGGCTAAAATACTCGCCAATTCGTGTCGAAACTGACGATATTCAGCCGATTTCGACCCATGACACGGTCCTTTCTCTTGCCGCCGCACACACAATAATGTGTCTCAGCGCGCGACCAAGTGTGACCGTGCGCACACCTGGATAGAAAAACCCAGCCTCAGTCGGCAATGGCGTGGCATTCGCGTGTCGGCTGTGACGTTTTTCGGCCTAGGCGTCCCGTATACGCTTCAGCTCGTAAAGCAATTCCAGGGCGGCGCGCGGCGTCAGCTCGTCCGGATTGACCGCGTCGAGCGCGGTTTCGACCTCGGAAGGCTCGGCCGACACCGGCTCGACCGGCGTCGCGGCCTGGAACAGCGGCAGGTCTTCCAGCGTGTCCGGTCGATTGCCGCCGCGCTCCAGCTTGGCCAGCACCGCCTGCGCCCGCTTCACCACCGCCGGCGGCAGGCCGGCAAGCCGCGCCACTTGGATACCGTAGGACCGATCGGCCGCGCCCGGCGCGACCTCGTGCAGGAACACCACCCTGTCCTTCCACTCGCGCACGCGGACGGTGTGGTTCGACAGTCCAGCCAGCCGCTCCGACAGGCCGGTGAGTTCGTGATAGTGCGTCGCGAACAGCGCGCGGCAGCCGGTGCGGTCGTGCAGGTGCTCCAGCGTCGCCCAGGCGATCGACAGGCCGTCGTAGGTCGCCGTGCCGCGCCCGATCTCGTCGAGGATGACG
>CAZVLI010000476.1:0-3909 GCA_964627965.1 uncultured Rhodospirillales bacterium | reverse complement strand
GTCGCCTGGAACAGCGCGCGGGTATAGGCGTGCGTCGGCGCGGCGAAGATGTCCTCGACCGTCGCCTGCTCCACCACGCGGCCTGCGTGCATGACGCTGACCTGGTCGCAGACCTTGGCGACCACGCCGAGGTCGTGAGTGACGAACAGGATCGCGGTGCCGGCTTCGCGCTGCAGTTCGCGGATCAGGCGCAGGATCTGGCGCTGCACCGTCACGTCCAGCGCGGTGGTCGGCTCGTCGGCGATGATCAGCGGCGGCCGACAGGCGAATGCAGCGGCGATCAGGACTCGTTGGCGCATGCCACCTGACAGCTCGTGCGGGTATTGCCGCGCGACGCGTTCCGGCTCGCGGATATGGACGTGGTCGAGCAGCTCCAGCACCCGCTTCTCGCTCGCCCCGCGGTCCAGTCCGAGGTGCAGACGCAACCCGTCGCCGATCTGCCGCCCGATCCGGTGCACGGGGTTCAGGGCGGTCATCGGGTCCTGCGGTATCAGCGCGATGCCCTTGCCCAGCGGACGCTTGCCGGCGGTGATGTCCTGACCGACGATGGCGATGCGGCCGGCGGTGATGCGCGCGCGGCGCGGCGTGATGCCGAGCACGGCACGCGCCACCATGGTCTTGCCGGCGCCGCTCTCCCCGACCAGCCCGTGCACGCTGCCGGCCGGTAGGTCGAGCGACACGCCGCGCAGCACCGGCGTCTTGCCGATGGCCAAATGCAAGTCGTCGATGCTCAGCGCACTCATCGCTTCAACACCGGATCGAGCTTGTTCTTCAGGCCGTCGCCGAGCGCGTTCAGCCCGACCACGACGACGATCAGGCAACAGATCGGCGCCACCATCACCCACCACGCCTGATGGATGTACTGCCGTCCCTCGGCGATCAGGCCGCCCCAGGTCGGTGAGTCGGAGCTGACCGACAGGCCGACGAAGCTCAGGATCGCCTCCACGATCACCGCCACGCCCATCTCCAATGTCAGCAGCACCAGTAGCAGCGGCAGCACGTTCGGCACGATCTCGCGCAGCAGGATGGCCCAGCGACCGAGGCCGATGGTCACGGCCGAGGTGATGTAGTCGCGGCTGCGTTGCTGCATCGCCTCGGCGCGGATCACGCGGGCGAACCGCGTCCAGTCGACGATGACGATGGCGATGATAACGGCCGGCAGGCCGGCGCCGATCACCGCCACCAGCACGATGGAGAGCAACACCGGCGGGAACGCCATCCAGATGTCGATGAGGCGGCTGATCGCCATGTCGGCCCAACCGCCGAACCATCCGGCGACCAGTCCCAAAGTCGTGCCCAGCAACGCCGCGAGCACCGACGCCACGACCGCCACGGTCAGCGCCACCCGCGCGCCGTAGATCAGCCGCGAGAGCAGGTCACGGCCGAGGCTGTCCGTGCCGAGCGGATAGAGCGGGTCCGCGCCCGGCAGCCAGAACGGCGGCAGTTGCCCAGCCAGCAGGTCCTGCGCCAGCGGATCGTGCGGCGCCAGCCACGGCGCCAGCAAGGCCACCGCGACGAGTGCCACCAGCACGGCGCCGCCGGCCCAGATGCGCGGCTCAGCCATGGCGCACGCGCGGGTTCAGCCAGACCATCGTCATGTCAATCAGCAGGTTCACGGCGATGAACAACACCGCGAAGGTCAGAATCAGTCCCTGGATCAGCGGTAGGTCGCGCTCGATCACCGCGCCGATGGCCATGTTGCCGATGCCGGGGTAGCTGAAGATGCGCTCGATCAGCACGGTGCCGCCGACCAGGAAGGTGAACTGCACGCCGGACAGTGTCACCGTCGGGATCAGCGCGTTGCGTAACGCCTCGCCGAGGATCACGCGCCACGGCCCGAAGCCCTTCACGCGGGCCATGAGGATGTAGTCCTCGCCCATGACTTCGGCCATCGAGGTTTTCAACAGCCGCGCGATCACCGATGCCAGCGGCAGCGCCAGCGCCGTGGCCGGCAGGATCAGGTGCGTCAGCAGCATGCCGGTGACCGCGAAACGCCCGGTCACCAGGCTCTCGACAAGATAGAAGTGGGTGGCGAACTCCAGCCCCAGG
Organism: uncultured Rhodospirillales bacterium; assembly: GCA_964627965.1. Lineage (GTDB taxonomy): Bacteria > Pseudomonadota > Alphaproteobacteria > JAVKFY01. The sequence continues at coordinate 1,860 of CAZVLI010000476.1, read as the reverse complement.
CGCGGATCGAGGCGGCCGGAAATCGGCAGCACCGGCCAGGCGACGCCGAGCAGCAGCACGAAGACCAGCGCCCACAGGAAATCCGGCACCGCCAGCGCCAGGCCGACGATGCCGTCGCTGCCGGCCTCGATCCAGCCGCGCCAGCGGATCGCCACCAGGCCGAGTAGCAGGCCGAGCGCGACGGCAATGACCATCGCCACGGCGGCGAGTTCGAGCGTGGCGGGCAGGCGGCTCAGCACCAGTTCGAGCACGTCCTGGCGCAAGCTGATCGACGTCCCGAAGTCGCCGATCGCCACGTCGCCGGCCCAGGCCAGGAACTGCTGCCAGATCGGCAGGTCGAGACCGTAGAGCGCACGTAGCCGCTCGATGTCGTCCTCGCCGGCGCCGGGCGGAATCATCATCGCGATCGGATCGCCCGGCACCACGCGCAGCAGCACGAATACGATCACCGCCACACCCGCCAGCGTCGGTATCGCCAGCAGCAGCCGCCGCGCGAGATAGGAGGCGTTCATCGGTTGCTCACGCGACGGGCAGGGCAAATGCCCCGCGAAGCTCTCGGCAAGGGAGGATGCGACAAGACGTGGATGGCCGGGACAAGCCCGGCCATGACGATTTCTATAAGGCCTGACAATCCAGGCCCGTCATGCCCGGGCTTGACCCGGGCATCCACGTGTACCCGCATGCCCATTGCCGGTCCGCCGCCGCGAGATGCCCGGATCAAGTCCGGGCATGACGTGGTGGGCATAGGCGGCCCTTACCCCGCCGGCGAGACGTTCTGCGGCAGGATAAAGTTGGCCACGTGCGGCGTCACCTTCAGGCCGTCGCGGTAGACGATCGGCTGGACGTATTGTAGCAGCGGGATCACGTAGGCGTTCTCGGCGATGTAGCGGTCGACCTTCTTCCAGCCTTCGATCCGCTTCGCCTCGTCCCCCTCGCCCCACAGAGGGCCGATCATGCCGTCGAGGTCGTCGGTGTCCCACACCGAGTGCGGCGACGGCCCGAACATGGCAAAGCCGGTCGAGGTCGACGGATCGCCGATCGAGTTGCCCCAGTTGTAGAAGGCCGCCGGCGCCAGCTCGTCCCGGGCGCGCAACTCGTAGTGCTTGGCGATCTCGTAGACCTCGATCTCCGCCTCGATACCGACCTTGCGCCACATGCCGACGATCGCCTGGATCATCTCGTAATCCTTCGGCTTGAAGCCGCGCGTGGTCTGAATCTTGAACTTCACCGGCTTGTCCGGCCCGTAGCCCGACGCGGCCAGCAGCTTCACCGCGCGTTGTGGGTCGTGCGGCACCGAGATGGTCGGGTCGAACGCCGCGTATTGCGGCGCCTCCAGCGTGTCGATCGGCACGCCGTAGCCGCGCAGCAGGCGCTCCACGATCGCCTTCTTGTTGATCGCGAAGGCGGCGGCCTGGCGAACGTTCTTGTCTTCCATCGGGCCGACGTCGTTGAGGAAGATCATGCCGATGTCCGAAACCGGCGTGGTCGCGCCCTTCAGGCCCGACTTCTTCGACAGCCGGTCGTACTCCTCGTAGGGAATCTCGATGGTGATGTCGGACGCGCCGCTCTCGACCTCGGCGACGCGGCTGGTGGCGTCGGGCACGAACTTGAAGACCACGGTCTCGAAGGCCGGCTTCGGCCCCCAGTACTTGTCGAACCGCTTCAGCCGGACGAAGGCGTTGCGCTCGAACTGCTCGACCATGTAGGGGCCGCTGCCGATCGGCGCCTTCTCGAAGCCTTCCGCGCCGACCTTCTCGTAGTAGGCCTTGGGCAGGACGTAGGCGGTTAGGAACGCCATCCACTTGAATAGTGTCGGCTCGAACGCCTTCACGTCGGCGGTGACGGTGTTGCCGTCGACCT
>CAZVLI010000475.1:0-3913 GCA_964627965.1 uncultured Rhodospirillales bacterium | reverse complement strand
GTCGGGCACCGTCGGATCCCACAGGGTCAGGTTGTCGCGCACCGTGCCCTCGAACAGCGTCACGTCCTGGTCGACGTAGGCCAGCCGCGCAGCCAGCGCCGCCGGCGGCCAGGCGTCGAACGGGCGTCCGTCGATCAGGACCAGGCCCTCGCGCGGTCGGTGCAGCCCGACGATCAGCCGGCCGATCGTGGACTTGCCCGAGCCCGACGCACCGACGAGTGCGATGCGCGCCCCCGCCGTGGCGTTGAGTGAGAAGTTCTCGATCAGCGGCGGCTCGAGCGGGTTGTAGCCGAAGGCGACGTCGCGCAGCTCCAGATGCCCACGCGGGAGCGCGTCGAGCTGCAGCTTGTCGCCGTCGCCGCCGAACCGCCGGTCGAGTGGCTGCCCTTCGATATCGTCCAGGCGCGCGGTGAACGCCTGCACCTGCTGCATCTGACCGCCGAGATTGGCGAGTTCGGCCGCCGGCTGGGTGAAGCTGGCCATCAGCGTCTGAAACGCGACCAGCATGCCGATGGTCATTTCGCCGTCGGCGATCAGCAGGCCGCCCAGCCCGACCACGGCGGCGATGGGCAAGCCGTTCAGGAACGTCGGCACCGCCGACAGCATCGCCAGCGGCAGCGCGATACGCTGCTCGGCGTCGATCACATTGACCTGCAGGCCGGCCCAGCGGCTGAAGAAGGCGTCTTCCGCCCCGGCGGCCTTGTAGGTCTCGATGTCCTGCAGCCCGGCGACGGTGGTGGCGAACAGCTTGCCCTGTTCCAGCGACACCTTGCGGTAGCCGTCGCGAATGCCGCGCGCGATCGCCATGACGACGACCAGGTTCAGCGTGGTCAGCGCGGCGGCGACCAGCGCCAGCGGCACGCTGTAGCTGCACATCGCCAGGAAGAACAGGCCGATCATCGCCAGCGACAGCAGCGCGCGCGCCAGCTCCCCGGTCAGCAACCTGGCCAGCCCGTCGTTGAGGTTCAGCCGGTCGGCGATCTCGCCGGCGAAGCGCTGGTCGAAGAACGACGTCGGCAGGCGCAGCATGCGCCACAGCATCGCCCGGCTACCCTCGATCGCCAGCCGCGTCTCCGCCGCCAGCAGGTATCGGAAGCGCAGGCCGGTCAGCGCCGCGCGCACCAGGGCCGTCGCCAGCATGCCGAGGACCAGCGGTCCCAGCCAGTCGCTCATCTTCGGCGCCAGCACGAAGTCGACGAAGACGCGGCTGAAGATCGGTAGCGCCAGGCCCGGCAGCACCAGGACCAGGCTGGCCAGCACCGCGAAGGCGACCGCGCCCTTGGCCGAGGCCAGCCGGCGGGCCAGCGAGTCGAGTAGGCGCGGCCTGTCGTCGCGCGCTTCGAAGCCGTCGCCACGCTCGAAGGTGAGCACGACGCCGGTGAACATCTCGTCGAACTCGTCCTCGGTGACGGTGCGCGGGCCACTGGCCGGGTCGTTCAGCCGGACCACGCCGCGCCCGACGCCCTCGACGACCAGGAAGTGGTTGAAGTTGACGAAGGCAATGGCTGGCATCGGCAGCTCGGCCAGATGTTCCGGCTCCGCCTTCAGGCCCCGCGCGGCCAGGCCATAGGCGCGCGCGGCTTTCAGGATGCCGGACGCCTTCGAGCCGTCGCGCGATACGCCGCACGCCAGCCGCAACTCCTCCAGCGGCGCGCGGCGCCCGAAGTGCGAAAGGATCATGGCCAGCGAGGCGGCGCCGCACTCGGCCGCCTCCAGTTGCAGCACGCTCTCGCAACGCGCCCGGCGGCCACCGAGCCAGCGCCGCGCCGCTACGGTGGCCGTCATGAGCCGTCGCCGCTGCCGCCACGCACCCGGTCGACGATCGTATCGAACCCGGGCGCCAGCAGGTTGGCGAGCCGCAGCCGTCGGACCACGATGCGCGCCTCGAACAGTTCGCCGGCGGTCAGCGTGTGTTCCGGCCCGCGCGACGACGACCAGGCAAAGCCGCTGGGCGTGCCGGTGTCGCGTTCCAGCCGCACCTTGGCGGCGAACGGTGCGCCGTCGACCGACAGCCGCCGCGCCAGGTCGTCATTCTGCAGCACGTGACGCATGCCCTCGGCGGTCGTGGGCAAGGCGGAGACTTCCTCGATCTCGCCCAGCATGTAGCCGAATTCCTCGCGCCGCACGGTGGTCGGCGCGATCTCCACCCGCATGCCCGGTTGCAGCCGCTTGCCGTCGCTGGCGCCGACGTACAGCACGCCGTAGAGGTCGGCGCCGCCATCGGGCGCCACGGTGGCCAGCGCGGCGCCAGGCGTGACCACGTCGCCGGGGTTGATCTTCACCTCCAGCACGACGCCGGTGTGCGGACTGCGCACGGCCTGGCGCTCGCTCAACAGCTTGTCGAGGCGCGCCACTTCGCGTTCGAAGTCCTCCGCCTTCAGCCGCTGGTCGAGAAGCTCGATACGCCGCTGGCTCTCTCGCTCCAGCTTGCGCAGGCCGATCAGCGTGGTCTCGTCGCCGAGCTGCGCCAGCCGCTCGCGCGCGTCGGCGACGGCGATCTCCGCCTCGATCAGGCGGTCGCGGATCGCATTGCCCCGCCCGACCAGCGCCCGCACGCTTTCCAGCCGCTGCTGCAACAGGTCCAGCCGGCCGCGCAGCAGGCGCTCGGTCTCCGCGATGGTCTGCAGCCGCTCGCGATCGGCGGCGTCCTCGCGTCGCGCGCTCTCGGCGTAGAAGGTTTCCAGCCGCTGCAGCCGCTCGGTAGCGGCGGCGAGGTTGGCCCGCGCGTTCTCCAGCTGCCTGCGCAGGTCGTTCTGGCCGATGGTGGCGACGATCTCGCCGGTCTCTACCCGCAACCCCGGGACCAGCCGCAATGCTTCCACCCGGCCGGCATCGACCGCGCGGATCTCCGCCAGGCCGCCGGCCTGCATGACGATACCGTGGCCGCGCACCTTCTCCGGCACCTCGGCGATGACGACCCAGACGGCCGCCGCCAGGATCGCCGCGACCAGTCCGGCCAGCGCGATCCAGCCGGCCGGCCGCACGATCCGGACCGGCCGGTCGATGCTGTCGGCCGACGACAGCCGGTCCAGCGCGGATTTGCGGAAGATGCTTCGTTTCACGTCGCGGCCACGCCTCCTCTCGGCGCCGCCGGATTCTGGCGATGATCGGTCGCCCCGGACAGGACGCGACCGCGCGGGGCGAGCAACGCCGCTCGCCCCGGCGGCCAGACGCCGTCAGTTCGTTCGATTATAGGCCCGGCGGCCTCAGACCTTGAAGGTCTTGCTGCTTAGGCCCAGGTCGCGAACCTTCTGAACTTTCTGGACTTTCTGGGTGAGCGAGCTGCTGCCGTTGATGATGATGATGCCGCCCTGGGCATTGTCGAGCTCGTCTTCGTTCAGTTCGACAGCCGCGTCCTGCGCCGGCTTGCCGGTATCCTTCGATTTCTTCGCCATGTTCCGCTCCCCTGGTGATGACGCCCCGGTCCCCCTCGGTCGTGGCGGCGCCGTACCAGCGACCCGAGGTTAACAATACTTAACCATAATCTGAACCGCCGACCGCGCCGGCGCGGTGATCGCGGTCACGCCGCGCCTGTGACCTTCTTGGGCGCCAATGTCGGCTCAGTCGACGCCGTAGCGGCGCCAGACGTCGCGATCGTACTTGGCGAAGCCGGTGGCGTCGGCGGCGCGCGCGTCGATGCCGCGTGCCAGGGCCGCCTCGCGCAGCCGTCGCCGTCCGGCCTTCGGATCGGCGGCAAGGAATGCCAGCGTCGCCGGCTCGGCGGTGCGTGTGACGCCCAGCCCGGTGGTCTGCGCGCGTACCTGTGCCGGTGTGCCGGCGGCCTCGCGCAGCATCTCGTTGACCTTGGCGATCGTGTCCGGCGGCTCGACGAAGGGCGGGTCGACCGGTTCGAGCTGGTCGGAGGCCAGCAGCGCGTCGGCGCCGTTCAGCACCGCCGCCGGGCTGACCTCGA
>CAZVLI010000474.1:0-3916 GCA_964627965.1 uncultured Rhodospirillales bacterium | reverse complement strand
GGCTGCGGTAGCGGCGTGCTGGCGCTGGCCTACGCCAAGGCGACGCGGCGCCCGCTGCTGGCGACCGACATCGACCCGCCGGCGGTGACGACGACGCTGGAGAATGCCGAATTGAACCGCCTGGCCCGCCACGTCACCGCCGTCCAGGCCGACGGCCTGCACGACCGGCTCTTGCGACGGCGACTGTTTGACCCGATCTTGGCCAATATCCTCGCCAGGCCGCTGATCCGGCTGGCGCCGGGGCTGGCAAGTCGGCTGGCGCCGGGCGGCGACCTCATCCTGTCCGGGCTGCTGCGGCACCAGGCCCTTCCGATCCTGATGGCGTACCGGCGGCAAGGTTTGCGAACGAAACGGCGGCTGGACCGGGGTCCATGGACCAGCCTGTGGCTGCGAAAGGAACGATGACGATGGCCGAGGCGGCTTTGGCGATCAGCGATGACGAGCTGGCGGGCTTGCTGCGCGCCGCCGCCGTCGAGCGGCCGGTGGCCGACGCGCGCGACTTCCTGGCCGGCCTGGCCGCCGCGCCACGAGGGCGCGATCCCTTCGCCGCATTGAAGTTGCTGGCGCCCGAAGCCAACGAGAACGAGCTCAAGCCCCTGCTCGCCCTGGTCGAAGGCGCCGCCGAAGCGGCCGAGACCAGCATCGTCGACCGCGCCGCCACGCCCACGCGCCTCGCCGCCCTGCGCGACGAGCTGAAGAACCGTGGCCTGGACGGCTTCCTGGTGCCGATGGCCGACGAGTACCAGAACGAATACGTGCCGACGCGGGCGCGCCGCATCGCCTGGCTCAGCGGCTTCACCGGCTCCGCCGGCCTCATCGTGGTGCTGGCCGACAAGGCCGCGATCTTCGTCGACGGCCGCTACACGCTACAGGTCGGCGACCAGGTCGACGTGCAGCTGTTCGAGCCGCGCCACATTTCCGAGGCGCCAGCCACCGACTGGATCGCGGAGAACCTGCCGGCCGGCGCCAAGCTTGGCTACGACCCGTGGCTGTTCACCGCGGCCGGGGTCGAGCGCTTCAAGGCATCGGCCGAGAAGGCCGGCGGCGAGCTAGTGCCGTGCGAGACCAGCCCTCTCGATGAGGTCTGGAGCGATCAGCCGGCACCGCCGCTGTCGCCCATCGTACCGCACGAGGAGCGCTACGCCGGCGAGAGCGCGGCCGACAAGCGCAAGCGCATCGCCGATGCGCTGGAGGCCGACGCCGTCGTCATCACCGCCACGGACTCCATCGCCTGGCTGCTGAACATTCGCGGCGGCGACGTCGCACACACGCCGCTGCCGCTCAGCTTCGCCATCCTGCGCGCCGACGCCTCGGTCGAGCTCTACACGGACGCCCGCAAGCTCACGCCCGGCCTCGAACGCCACCTCGGCAACGAAGTGTCCGTGCAGCCCGCCGACGGCCTCGGCGCCGGGCTCGACGCCCTGAAGGGCCAGAAGGTGCTCGTCGACACGCAGGTCGCCGCCGCCTGGGTGATCGAACGACTAAAGGGCGCGGGCGCCGAGATCGTGAAGGGCACCGACCCCGTCCAGCTTCCGAAAGCCTGCAAGAACAAGGTCGAGCTAGCCGGGACACGGTCGGCCCATATCCGCGACGGTGCCGCCGTCGCCTGCTTCCTGCGCTGGCTGGAGGAGACCGCGCCCGGCGGCGCGGTGGACGAACTTGGCGCCGTCGACGCGCTGTACAACTTCCGCGCCCGCGACTCGCTGTTCCAGGACCTCAGCTTCGACACCATCTCCGGAAGCGGCCCGAACGGCGCCATCGTGCACTACAAGTCGACGCCGGCGACCAACCGCAAGCTCGGGCTGGGCGAACTCTACCTGGTCGACAGCGGCGCGCAGTATCTCGACGGCACCACCGACATCACCCGCACCGTCGTCGTCGGCGCGCCGAGCGCGGAGCAATGCGACCGCTTCACCCGCGTGCTGAAGGGGCACATCGGCATCGCCACGCAGCGTTTCCCGGCCGGCACCACCGGTTCGCAGATCGACGCGCTGGCGCGCGCGGCGCTGTGGCAGGTCGGCCTCGACTTCGACCACGGCACCGGCCACGGCGTTGGCAGCTACCTCGGCGTGCACGAGGGGCCGCAGCGCATCTCCAAGATCGGCAACACCGTGGCGCTGGCGCCCGGCATGATCGTTTCCAACGAGCCCGGCTACTACAAGACCGGCGCCTACGGCATCCGCATCGAGAACCTGGTGGTGGTCGAGGACGTCGAGATCGCCGGCGCCGAGCGCCCGATGCGCGGCTTCGAGACCATCACCAAGGCACCCATCGATCGCCGCCTGGTCGACGTATCGCTGCTGAGCACGGCCGAGCTTGGCTGGCTCAACGCCTACCACGCCGAGGTCCGCGATGTGCTGACGCCGCTGCTCGACGCCGACACGGCGGCCTGGCTGGCCAGGGTCACGGCGCCGTTGTGATCGAAAGCCAGATCCGCACCAGCTCGGACGAGTTCCGCGACAATCGCGCCGGGATGCTGGCAGCGGTCGCGGAGATGCGTGATCTGGAAAAGCGCATCGCCGACAACTCCGCCCGCCGGCGCGAGCGTTTCGAGGCCCGCAACCAGTTGCTACCGCGCGAGCGCCTGGCGCAGATCGTCGACCGCGGCGCGCCGCTCCTCGAAATGTCGACGCTGTGCGGCTACAAGACCTACGACGACGATGGCGAAGCCAACATCTCAGGCGGGCGACAGATCACCGCCATCGGCACCATTGCCAGCGTCACCTGCGTCGTCTGCGCCCACGACAGCGGCATCAAGGCCGGCGCCATCCACACCTACGGCATGCGCAAGCTGCTGCGGGCGCAGGAGATCGCGCTAGAGAACAAGCTGCCCTTCGTGCAGCTCGTTGAGAGCGCCGGAGCCAACCTGCTGGACTACGTGCCGGAGACCTTCGTCGAGGGTGGCGCCATGTTCTACAACATGGCCCGGCTGTCGGCGGCCGGCTGTCCGGTGGTCACCGTGGTGCACGGCTCGTCGACCGCCGGCGGCGCCTACATGCCCGGCATGTCGGACTACGTCGTCATGGTGCGCGGCAATGCCAAGGCGTTCCTGGCCGGCCCGCCCCTGGTTCGCGCCGCCACCGGCGAGGTCGCGACCGACGAGGAGCTTGGCGGCACCGACATGCACGCGTCGGTCACTGGCCTCACCGAATACGTCGCCGAGGACGACGTCGAGGCCATCGCGCTCGGCCGCGCGGTGATGCAGCGCCTGAACTGGTCCGCCCTGTCGACGCCGACGCCGGAACGCGCCGCGCCGCCGCCGCGCTATGACATCGACGAGCTGGCCGGCATCGTGCCGATGAACTACCGCCAGCCCTACGACGTGCACGAAGTATTGCTACGCCTCGTCGACGATTCCGATCTGATGCCGTTCAAGGCGGCCTACGATCCCTACACCGTGTGCGTGCAGGCCCGCATCGGCGGCCATGCGGTTGGCCTGCTCGGCAACAACGGCCCGATCACGCCGGAAGGCGCGGTGAAGGGCGCGCAGTTCATCCAGCTCTGCGACCAGGCCGGCATGCCGCTGATCTTTCTGCAGAACACCACCGGCTACGTCGTCGGCACCGCGCCGGAGCGCGCCGGCATCATCAAGCACGGCTCGAAGATGATCCAGGCGGTGAGCAACGCGAAGGTGCCACGCATCACGATGATGGTCGGCGCATCATTCGGCGCCGGCAACTACGGCATGTGCGGGCGCGCGTACAACCCGCGCTTCATCTTCGGCTGGCCGAACTATCGCATCGCTGTGATGGGCGCGGAGCAGGCCGCCGACGTGATGACCATGGTCAACGAGGGTGCTGCCAAGCGACGCGGCCAGGAACTCGACCCGGACGAAACGGCGGCCATGCGGCGCCAGGTGATCGACCTCTACGAAGGCAGTTCCACCGCCCTGCATGCCACCGCGCGGCTATGGGAC
>CAZVLI010000473.1:0-3916 GCA_964627965.1 uncultured Rhodospirillales bacterium | reverse complement strand
GGTGAACATCTCGACCACGCAGCGGGTGGAGAACAACGGCGGTGGCGGTTTCGACTTCCAGTTCCCGCCCGGGTCGCCGTTCGAGGAGTTCTTCAAGGAGTTCCTGGAGCGCAACCGGCCCGGCCAGAACGGTCAGCCGGCGCCACGCGGTCCGCGCCGGCAGGTGACGTCGCTCGGCTCCGGCTTCGTGATCGATGCCGACGGCCTGATCGTGACCAACAATCACGTCATCGCCGACGCCGACGAGATCACCGTCCGGTTCAAGGACGGCACCAAGCTCTCCGCCGAGGTCGTCGGCAAGGACGCCAAGACCGACCTGGCGGTGCTGCGGGTGAAGTCCGACACGCCGCTGCCGTCGTTGAAATGGGGCGACAGCGACGCCGCCCGCGTCGGCGACTGGGTGCTGGCGATCGGCAATCCGTTCGGGCTGGGCGGTTCGGTCACCGCCGGCATCGTCTCGGCGCGTGGTCGCGACATCAATTCCGGCCCCTATGATGACTTCATCCAGACCGACGCGTCGATCAACCGCGGCAACTCCGGCGGTCCGCTGTTCAACGTCGATGGCGAGGTGATCGGCATCAACACGGCGATCTTCTCGCCTTCCGGCGGCAGCGTCGGCATCGGCTTCGCGATTCCGGCGGCCATCGCCAAGAACGTGATCAACCAGCTCGCCAAGTACGGCCGCACCCGGCGCGGCTGGCTCGGCGTGCGGATCCAGACCGTCACCGACGAGATCGCCGAGGGGTTGGGACTGGAAGAGGCCAAGGGCGCGCTGGTCGCCGGCGTCACCGATGACGGTCCGGCGTCCGCCGCCGGCATTCAGGCCGGTGACGTGATCCTCAAGTTCGACGGCAAGGAAGTGCCGGAGATGCGCCTGCTGCCGCGCATGGTGGCGGGGGCCGCGATCGGCGAGGCGGTGCCGGTCGAGGTGTGGCGCAACGGCTCGATGCGTACGCTGGAGGTCGAACTCGGCGAGCTGGAGGAGGCCGAGGCGCGCATGGCGGCGGTCGATCCGGCCAAGCCGGAGTCGAGCCGCGAGGTCGAGCTGCTCGGCATGACCCTGGCCGACATCACGCCGGAACTACGCGAGAAGTACGAGCTCGGCGAGGACGAGACCGGCCTGGTGGTGGTCAATGTCGGTGCGGCGAGCGGCGCCGCCGAGAAGGGCATTCGCGTCGGCGACGTGATCGTCGAGGTCGCCAACGAGAAGGTCGAGAGTACCAGTGCCATGGAGGCCGCGCTCGACCGCGTGCGCAAGGAAAAGCGCCGCAACGTGGTAATCCTGCGCGTGAAGCAGAAGGGCGTGCCTCGCTTCGTCCCGCTCGCGCTCGACGAGGAATAGCGGCTCAGACGGCGAATTCGCTGCGGGCGTAGCCCTGGAAGTAGAGCGCCGTCGTCAGGTCGGTGTGCTCGATCCGGCCGCGCGCGGCCGCCGCCACCGCCGGCTTGGCGTGAAAGGCCAGGCCGAGCCCGGCTTCGCGGATCATCGGCAGGTCGTTGGCCCCGTCGCCCATCGCCAACGTGGCATCCGGCGACAGGCCGCGCGCCGTCGTCAGCTCGCGCAGCGCCGCCAACTTCGCCTCCGCGCCCAGGATCGGCTCGATCACGCGCCCGGTGAGTTTCCCGTCGGCGACTTCCAGCTCGTTGGAGCGGTCCTCGTCGAAGCGGGCGGCCTGGCGTACGCGGCCGGTGAAGAAGCGGAAGCCGCCGGAGACCAGCGCCGCGTAGGCGCCGTGCGCGGTCATCGTGCGGACCAGGGTTTCCGCGCCGGGCGTCAGGCTGACACGCTCGGCGTAAACCCGGTCCAGGTCGGCGACGGCCAGACCCTTGAGCATGCCGGCGCGTTCCTTCAGCGCCGCCTCGAAATCGAGCTCGCCGCGCATCGCCCGTTCGGTTATCGCGGCGATCTTGGCTTTCAGGCCGAGCAGGTCGGCCATCTCGTCGATGCACTCGACCGTGATGATGGTCGAGTCCATGTCCGCCACCAGCAGCCCTTTGCGCCGGCCCTCCATCGCCTGCGCCAGCAGGTCGACCGGGGCGTCGCCGAGCGCGGCGCGCACCGCACCTTCGGCTTGTTCCGGTGCCGGCCCCTCGAAGGCGATGTCGCAGGCAACGCCATCGGCGAGCCATCGCGGCTCGCCGGCGCCGGAAAGGCAGGCGCGGGCGCTCGCGACACAGTCGTCGGACAGGGAGGTGGCGACCAGGGTGAGCACGTACATGGCGCGCATCGATAGTCGCTGCCGCCGCCGGCGGCAAGTTCGCCTAAAGTGACGGCGATGAGTGAAGGACACGTACTGCTGCTGGCCGGGCCGACGGCGTCGGGAAAGTCGGCGCTGGCGCTGGCGCTGGCGGAAGAATTCGGCGGTGCGGTGATCAACGCCGACAGCATGCAGGTCTACCGCGAGCTTCGGGTCCTGACCGCGCGACCTTCACCGGCGGAAGAAGCGCGCGCGCCGCACCGGCTCTACGGGGTCGTTCCGGCTGCGGATCATTATTCCGTGGCGCGGTGGCTGGCCGCGGCGCGGGCGGAGATCGAGGCGGCGATCGCCGTCGGCCAGGTGCCGATCGTGGTCGGCGGCACCGGGCTCTATTTCCAGGCGCTGACCGAGGGGCTGTCGCCGGTTCCCGACATCGATGACGCGGTCCGGGCCGAGGCGCGTTCGCTCGCGGACGAGATCGGATCAGAAGCCCTGCATGGTCGCCTGGCGGCGGAGGATCCGGAAGGCGCCGCGAAGCTGCGGCCAAGTGACCCGCAGCGCCTGATCCGGGCCTGGGAGGTGCTGCGCCAGACCGGTCGTCCGCTGTCCTACTGGCAGGGGTTGCCGCCCGATCCGCCGGGATTGACGCGGCCATGGCGCGGAATGGTTCTGGCACCGGAACGAGATCGGCTTTACGCCCGCTGCGATGCCAGGCTCGTCGCGATGATCGAAGCCGGGGCGCTGGAGGAAGTGCGCGCGATCGCCGACCTCGATCCGGCGCTGCCGGCGCGGCGGGCCTTGGGTGTGCCGGAACTCGTCGCGCATCTGCGGGGCGAGATGTCCCTCGATGATGCACTCCAGCAGGCGCAGACGGCGACCCGACGCTATGCGAAACGACAGCTCACATGGTTACGGAACAAGATGATTTCGTGGCAATGGCTCAATGCGAACGAAAATGTACGATTCAACGATGAAATCTTTCCATTTGTGAGCGGGTTTTTGTTGACCGGTCGCTGACTCGGGCCTATTGTGCGCCGCGTCAACCGCTCGGTGCTGTGCGCTGAGCGGTTTTGTTTCATTCCCAGTGAAGGCCGGTGCGCGGTGCCGACCCGCGGCGACCGGTATTGGGGCAACAGGAGAGGGAAGATGTCGGAAGCGGAGCACGCCGACGCCGCCATGAGCGGCGCCGAGATCATCGTCAAGGTCTTGATCGATCAGGGCGTCGAGGTGGTATTCGGATATCCCGGCGGTGCGGTACTTCCGATCTACGACGCCCTCTTCAAGCAGAACTCGATCCGCCACGTCCTCGTCCGCCAGGAAGGTGGTGCGGTGCACGCGGCGGAGGGCTACGCGCGCTCGACCGGCAAGCCGGGCGTGGTGCTGGTGACCTCCGGCCCCGGCGCCACCAACGCGGTGACCGGCCTGACCGACGCGCTGATGGATTCGATCCCGGTCGTCTGCCTGACCGGCCAGGTGCCGACGCAACTGATCGGCAACGACGCGTTCCAGGAGGCTGACACCGTCGGCATCACCCGGCCGTGCACAAAGCATAATTACCTGGTGAAACGGCCGCAGGATCTGGCGCGGGTGATGCACGAGGCGTTCTACGTCGCAACCGAGGGCCGGCCCGGTCCGGTGGTTGTCGACCTGCCAAAGGACATCTGCATCGGGCCGGCGCCCTATGTCGAGCCGGAACAGGTGACGCACAAGTCGTACCG
>CAZVLI010000472.1:0-3931 GCA_964627965.1 uncultured Rhodospirillales bacterium | reverse complement strand
AGGGCAACGCCTGGAAGCTGGTCCCCGCCGGCTCGTGCGAGAGCATGATGATCAAGACCACCGACGGCCGCGACGTGAAGGGCAGCCTGAAGCCGCTCGACCGCGACCTCCCGAGCTGAGGCAACGGGTTCGGCGCCGGCCGTGCAAGCGGTCGGCGCCGACCGCCCGATAGAAACGACGATGCTCCCGATCCGAGCCGGCGTCGGCTTCAAGCCGCAGCACGCCGACGCGGCGCTAACAGCGCCGGGCGCCGTGGCCTGGCTGGAAGTCCACCCCGAGAATTACATGGTCGCCGGCGGCCCGCGCCACGCGGTGCTGACCCGCATGCGCGAGCGCTTCCCGCTGTCGCTGCACGCGGTCGCGACCTCGCTGGGCGGCGCCGAGCCGCCCGACCCCGAACATCTGAACGCCCTGCGCGATCTGGTCGCCCGGTACGACCCGGCGATGGTGTCCGAGCACCTGGCCTGGTCGGCGCATGACGGCGTCTACCTGGCCGACCTGCTGCCCGTGCCAAGGGCGCGCGAGGCCCTGGACCGGCTGGTCGCGAATATCGACGAGGTGCAGACGGCGCTGGGCCGGCGCATCCTGATCGAGAACCCGTCGAGCTACCTTGAATTGCCCGACGCGGAGCTGGCGGAACCCGATTTCCTGGTCGAGGCGGCGCGGCGCTCAGGCTGCGGCCTGCTGCTCGACATCAACAACATCCACGTCTCGGCGCACAACCTTGGTTTCGACGCGGCTGGCTACCTCGACGCGATCCCGGGCGAGCTTGTCGAGGAGATTCACCTCGCCGGGCACGCGGTCGACAATGCTGTCTCGCCGCCGTTGCTGATCGATGACCATGGCTCGAATGTGCCGGATCCGGTGTGGGCGCTCTATCGCACAGCCATCGACCGGTTCGGGCCGAAGCCAACGCTGATCGAGTGGGACACCGACGTGCCGGAGTGGCCGGTGCTGCGCGACGAGGCGGAAGCGGCCGACGCGATCCTTCGCGATGCGGTGGAGCATGCGGCATGAGCGCGACCTTTTCGCATGCCGACTTCGCCGCCGCCCTGCTGGCACCCGAACCGGATGCGCGCCCTTCCTGGCTGCCCGACGATCAGGCGGCGCGCTTCGCGGTCTATCGCAACAACCTGCACCACGGTCTCGGGCAAGCGTTGGGCGAGGCCTACCCGGTGGTCCGTCGCCTGGTCGGCGACGCCTTCTTCATGGCCACGGCACGGATATTCCTGGCTGCCTACCCGCCGCGCTCGCGCAGCCTGGCGCTGCACGGCGAGGGTTTCGCGGAATTCCTCGACGGGTTCGAGCCGGCATCCACGTTGCCTTACCTGGCCGACGTGGCGCGGCTGGAGCGCGCCTGGCTGGAAAGCCTGCATGCCGCCGACGCCGAGCCGCTGACGCCCGATGCCCTGGCCGATCTCGGTGACGGGCTGGCAACGGCGCGGTTCGAGCCGCACCCCGCGACTCGCCTGGTCCAGTCCGCGCATCCCGTCGTGTCGATCTGGCAGGCGAACCAGGAAGACGGCAGCGGCGGCGAGATCGAGGATCGACCGGAAGCGGCCCTGGTCTGCCGCGCGCTTGACACGGTGACGGTCCGCGCCTTGGCCCCCGCCGATGCCGGCTTCGCCGCCGCGCTGCTCGACGGTGCCAGCGCCGCCGAGGCGGCCGCGGACGGCGTCGACGTCGCCGGCACCTTCCATATTCTCCTGGCCGACGGTGCCTTCGCGGCGCTGCGGCCCGACGACAAGAACTAAGGGGACATCAGATGGCGACGACGACCGACATGGCCACGGCGGGCGGGCTGGGCGGCCTGTTCCGCTCGATCGACGACAAGATCGCCGGCCTGCAGCCGAGCTTGAGCGCGCTGGGGTTGCTGGCGCTGCGGTTGCCGGTGGCGGCGGTGTTCTGGAGCTCCGGGCGCACCAAGGTCGACGGCTGGAACATCTTCGCCGTCAACGACACGCAGTACTTCCTGTTCGAGCACGAGTTCGGGCTGCCCTTCCCGGAGCTGATGGCCCACCTCACCGCCATCGCCGAGCACGTGTTGCCGATCATGCTCGTGATCGGCCTGCTGACCCGGCTCGGCGCGCTGGGCATGCTGGTGATGACCATGGTTATCCAGTTCTTCGTGTTCCCGGACGCCTGGTTCAACGCGCACATGTTCTGGGCCGCGATCCTGTTCGCGGTGCTGACGCTGGGGCCGGGGAAGCTGTCCCTTGACCACCTGATCGCCAGCCGTCTGCGGGACTAGGCCAGCGGCCGGTCGCACTTCAGGAACTGGCCGCGGCCCGGCGCCGCCTTCGCCTCGCCGGCCTCGGCGACGATCTCGCCGCGAGATAGCACCACGTCGGGCCACGCGTTGAGCGTCATGCCCTCGTAGGGCGTGTAGTCGACATTGTGGTGCAGCATGTCGTTGGTCAGCGTGCGCGTCGTGTCGGTGTCCCAGACCACGATGTCGGCATCGGCACCGACCTGGATCGCACCCTTTCGGCCCTCCAGTCCGTAGATCCGCGCCGGGTTGGTGGCGGTCACTGCGACGAACTGCTCCAGCTTGATCCGCCCCTTCAACACGCCTTCCGACAGCAGCAACGCCAGACGAGTCTCCACGCCGGGTATGCCGTTCGGCACCTTGGTGAAGGGCGCGTCCTTGCCGGCGACGTACTTGCCCTTGGGATCGTCGAAACGGAACGGGGCGTGGTCGGACGAAAACACCTGGAAGGTCCCGTTGGCCAGCCCGCGCCAGATCGCTTCCTGGTTCTCCGGGTCGCGCGGCGGCGGCGAGCAGATGCATTTGGCACCGTCGGGATGATCCAGATCGTCGGCGGTGAGGAATAGGTACTGCGGGCAAGTCTCGCCCATGATCTCCAGGCCACGACTCTGTGCGAGGCGGATCTGCTCGGCCGCCAACCCGCTCGACACATGGACGATCAGGATCGGCACCTCGGCCAGCTCCGCCAGGGTGACGGCGCGGTGCGTCGCCTCGCGCTCGCCCAGCGGCGGCCGCGACAGTGCGTGGTAGATCGGCGCGGTCTGACCCTTGGCCAGCATGCCGTCGGTGAGCCAGCCGATCACGTCAGTGTTTTCAGCATGTACCATGGTCATGGCGCGCTGGTCGCGGGCGACGGTGAGCACGTCGAGAATCTGCCGGTCGTTCAGCTTCAGGTCGTCGTAGGTCATGTAGATCTTGAACGACGTGTAGCCGTCCTCGATCAGCGCCGGCAGTTCCTGGCCCAGGACGCTGGCGGTCGGGTCGGCAACGATCAGGTGGAAGGCGTAGTCGATCACCGCCTTGCCGTCAGCGCGCTGATGGTAGTCGGTGACGGCGGCACGCAGGCTGCCGCCCTTCATCTGCGCGGCGAAGGGAATGATCGTCGTGGTACCGCCGCACGCGGCCGCAATCGAGCCGGTGCGGAAGTCGTCGGCCATCACCGAGCCGTCACCCGTCGGCTGGTCGAAGTGGCAGTGCGCGTCGACGCCGCCCGGCGTGACCAAGCGCCCGCCGGCGTCAATCACCTGCTCGGCACCGCCCAGGTCTTCGCCCAGCGCGACGATGCGGCCGTCGCGCACGGCGATGTCGGCGTTGAAGCTGCCCGCGGCGGTGGCGACGCGACCGCCGCGGACGATCAGGTCATGACTAGCCATGACCTGATGATAGCGACCGCATATGTCCGGTCAAAGCCCGGAACGCTACAGCGCGTCCTCGCCCTGCTCGCCGGTGCGGATGCGCATCGCCTGACCGACGTCGAGGACGAAGATCTTGCCGTCGCCGATCTCGCCGGTCTGCGCCGCCTCGCGCAGCGTTTCGACCACGCGGTCGACGATGGTGGTCGGGACCACCACCTCGATACGCAGCTTGGGCAGGAAGTGCACCTCGTACTCGGCGCCACGGTAGATCTCCGTGTGGCCCTTCTGGCGGCCGAAACCGCGCACC
>CAZVLI010000471.1:0-3934 GCA_964627965.1 uncultured Rhodospirillales bacterium | reverse complement strand
TCGGTGAGGCAGTTCATCGAGTTGGCGGTGAACATGCCCGAGCAGGAGCCGCAGGTCGGGCAGGCGACCTCCTCGATTGCCGCCAGCTCGCCGTCGGCCAGGTTCGGATCGTTGCCGCCGACCAGCGCGTCGACCGCGTCGATCACGGCTTCCTTGCCCTCATAGCTCATCTTGCCGGCTTCCATCGGGCCGCCGGAGACGAAGATCGTCGGGATGTTGAGGCGCATCGCGGCCATCAGCATGCCGGGGGTGAGGTTGTCGCAGTTGGAAATGCAGACCAGCGCGTCGGCGCAGTGCGCGTTGACCATGTATTCCACGGCGTCGGCGATCAGTTCGCGCGACGGCAGGCTGTAGAGCATGCCCTCGTGGCCCATGGCGATGCCGTCGTCGACGGCGATGGTGTGGAACTCCTTCGACACCGCGCCGGCCTTGCGGATCTCCGACGCGACCAGGTCGCCCAGGTTCTTCAGGTGCACGTGGCCCGGCACGAACTGGGTGTAGGAGTTGGCGATGGCGACGATTGGCTTCGACAGGTCGGTCTCGGCGGTGCCGGTGGCGCGCCAAAGCGCTCGCGCGGCGGCTTGGCCGCGGCCCTGCGTGGTGCGATGTGAACGATAGGTCGGCATTGTTCGGTCCTCCCGGCCTCTATCTCGCTTTGAGGCCAGGATAGCGCCGCGCGCTGGCGCGCGAAACGCGCCGGTCCGCAATTCTTCTTAAGTCGGCATGAGACGGTGTTCAGACGAGCACCGGCCGCCGTCGATTAGTGGAAGACGCGGCCGCCATCGACCGCCAGTGCCGAGCCGGTGACCTGCGCCGACTCGTCGCTGGTCAGGAACAGCGCCGCGTTGGCGATGTCCAGCGGATGCCCGATGCGCTTCACCAGGTAGCGATCCAGCACCATGGCCAGCTCGGCCTCCGGATCGTCGCTGGCGGCGGCCAGCCCGTCACGGAACATCGGCGTATCGACGATACCGGGGCAGATCGCATTCACCCGGATGTTGTCGTCGGCGAGGTCCACGGCCAGCGCCTTGGCGAACATCACCAGCCCGGCCTTGGCGCTGCAATAGGCCGTCCGCGCCGGTAGCGGCCGGAGACCGGCGCCGGAACTGATGTGCACGATGGTGCCGCCGCCCGCCTTGGCCAGGTGCGGCCGTGCCGCGTGAGTGACATTGAACGGCCCGTCGAGATTGACGCTCAGCACTTGGCGCCATGCGGTCGGCGTCATCTCGGCGAAGGGCTGCAGCAGGTCGATGCCGGCGGCGCCGACCAGACCGTCGAGCCCGCCTATCGTGTCTGCCAACCGGTCGACGGCGCGGCGCGTCATCTCTGCGTCGGCAACATCGGCCACCTCGTGCGCGCCGCCGACTTCGTTCGCCACCGACGCCAGCCGGTCCTCGTCGCGGTCGAGCAAAGCGACCTTGGCGCCCTCGCGAACGAACAGCCGCGCGGTCTCCGCGCCGATGCCGGAGGCTGCGCCGGTGATCAGGATGCGGCGGCCGGCCAGTCGCACCGGCCTAGTCCGGCAGCCGCACCGCCTCTTCCGGCGGCTTGCCGCGGAGCATGTCAGAGGCTTTCTCGGCGATCATCAGGGTGGCGGCGTTGAGGTTGGCGGAGATCATGCGCGGCATGATCGAGGCGTCGATCACCCGCAGCCCCTCCAGCCCGTGCACCTTCAACTCGTCGCTGACCACTGCCATCGGGTCGCTCGACGGCCCCATGCGGTTGGTGCAGGCCGGGTGGAAGGTGGTGGTGGCCCGCCCGGTGGCGATGTCGAGCAACTCGTCGTCGGTCTGGATGTCCTCGCCCGGCCAGATCTCGTGATCGAAGTAGGGCGAGAGCGGCTCGGTACGGAACAGCCGCCGTCCCAGCTTCATCGCCCCGACCATCACCCGCCGGTCGGTCTCCTCGGCCAGGTAGTTGGTCTGGATTGCCGGTGCGGTGAACGGGTCGGCCGACTTGATGCGCACGTAGCCGCGCGATTCCGGCCGCTGCTGCCAGGCCGCGATGGTCATGCCGGGTTCGTCCTCGAGCTGCCCCTGCACGCCGTCCTTGTAGCTCGCCGGCGTGAAGGTGAGCTGGACGTCGGCCTGTCGCGTGGCTTCGTCGGAGTGCCAGAAGCAATAGATCAGCGTCGGGCTCAGCGACAGCACGCCCTTCTTGGTGAAGAACCACTTCGCCGCCTCGCCGACCAGGTTGAGGCCGCGCACCTGCTCGTTGATGGTTTTGGAATTCTTCACCCGCGCCTCCATGCGCGGCGCGTAGTGGTCCTGCAGGCCCTCGCCGACGCCGGCAAGGTCGTGCAGCACCTCGATCCCATGCTGCTGCAGCAGCGCCCCGGGACCGATGCCGGAGAACTGGAGAATCTGCGGCGAGTTGTAAGCGCCGGCGCACAGCAGCACCTCGCGGTTGGCGCGCACCTCCTCTTCCTTCACGTGCGAGCCGCCGCGCCGGTAGCGAACGCCAACGGCCTTCTTGCCTTCCAGAACCAGCTTCGTGGTGTAGGTCGAGGGCCAGACGGCCAGGTTCGGCCGGCCCATCGCCGGGTGCAGGAACGCGGTGGCGGCGGAGACGCGCCTGCCGTTCTTGATCGTGCGCTGCGAGTAGCTGACGCCTTCCTGGGTCTTGCCGTTGTAGTCGGGGTTGCGCGGGATGCCGAGGCTGACCGCGCCCTCGATGAAGGCCTCGCACAGCGGGTGGAACCAGTCGATGTCGGTGATGTCGAGTTCGCCACCCTGGCCACGGAAGGTCTGATCCGCCTCGTCGTCGTGGCGGTTCTCCATGCGCCGGAAGTAGGGCAGCACGTCGGCATAGCCCCAGCCGCGATTGCCTTGCTGCGCCCAGGTGTCGAAGTCGGCGGCCTGGCCGCGATTGTAGATGTGGCCGTTGATCGAGCTCGACCCGCCCAGCGTCTTGCCGCGCGGCGCGTAGATCTTGCGCCCGCCGGTGTACGGTCCGGCCTCCTGCTCGTAGGCCCAGTTGATGTTCTTGTTGTGGTAGGTCTTGATGAACCCGGCCGGCATGTGGATGAACAGGTTCCGGTCCGGCGGACCGGCCTCCAGCACCAGCACGGACGTGTTCGGATCCTGGGTCAGACGGTTGGCCAGCACCGAGCCGGCCGAGCCGGCGCCGATGATCACATAGTCGAAACTCTGCAACGGTCGTTTCCTCGCGGCGTTTTGCCCATTGTCGCCTATCCGTCGAATTTCGAGTAGGTCTCAGCGACTGGGACGATCACATGTTTCGCCAGCCCGGCCAGCCGATGCGGGTTGATCGCGGCATATTCCGGCGAGGTCATGGTGTCGACGAAGTCCTGGCGGCGCGGATAACGCACCAGCACCGCGTAGTCCCAGTCGTCGCGGCCGTCCTCGCCGATGGCGATGCCGGTGACCTCGCCGGCCCACAGGATCGTGCCGCCTAGCTTCTTCAGTAAGGGCGTGAAGCCCTTGGAATAGGTCTGGTACTCGGCCCGTGCATCTGCGGTGTCCTTGAACTTCACCAGGTTCAGCATCACCACCGGCCCGGGCCGGTCGTCGGCCGACAGCGCGGCCAGGTGTTCGGGTGTGGGGTCCATCGGCTTCCTCCGGTAATGCGTCACCCTGGGCGAAGACCCGGGGTCCTTTTCCATGCAGAGCGTGGCCTCGACCTGGACCCCGGCTCAAGGCCGGGGTGACGGCTGGTGGAACGGCGAGCTACCCTCTCGCCATGCTTTCGCCGCTCGCGGATGCGACCTATCGGCGGCTGTTCGCGGCCCAGGTTATTGCGTTGGCCGGCACCGGGCTGGCGACCGTCGCGCTGGCGCTGCTGGCCTACGACCTGACTGGCGGCGAGGCGGGACGCGTCCTCGGCACCGCGCTGGCGCTGAAGATGGTGGCCTATGTCGTCGTCGCGCCGGTGGTCGGCGGTTTCGCGCACCGGCTGCCGCGCCGAGGCCTGC
>CAZVLI010000470.1:0-3935 GCA_964627965.1 uncultured Rhodospirillales bacterium | reverse complement strand
CCGCGCGGGCGTTCGGCGAGACCATCGGCATCAGCGTGTGCCGGGGTCGCCACATCGACACCCTGATCGGCGACGTCGCCGGCGGCCGCTAGCGCAGACCGCTCGCCAGCGTCGCACGCGGCGGCTAAGCACGACGCCGTGTACTTTCGATACTCCGGACGCCCACCGAAACAGCTCCTGTGGCTGCTGCTGAGCCGCGACATGCCGGCCAGCGCCCAGGCCGAGCTCGGCATCGACGTCGGCTGCGGCCCGATGGACAACCGGCCGTACTTCCGGTCCACGCGCTATGTCGGCGTCGACCTCGACGTCGACCGGCTGGTCACCGGCCGAAAACGCTTTCCGGAAGCGCTGGCGGTGGCGATGCGGATCGAGCGGGACTGCGGCGTCGCCGGCGACTTCGTGCTGTGCGTGCAGATGTTCGTCAACCGGCATTTCCCGGCCGAGCAGACCCTGGAGGCGGCCGAGGCGCTGGTGCGCATGACGCGGCCGGGCGGCACGCTGATCTTCAACATCGCGCGGCGCAACCTGCCGTGGGAGGCGGACATCGATCGGTTACTTGGCGGTACGTTCGCCGACGTGCACAAGTTCCGCTACGGCGTGCTGTCGGGCCGCGACTTCGGTCCGCTGGCAGCACCCATCGCGCTGGCGACGCTGGCCCTGCCGCCGCTGCGGTCGGGCGACGCCGCCGACAAGGTGTACTATCGCTGCCGCAATCGCCTGGAGGGGGAGACACAGCCATGACCGCCTACCTGATCGTGCGCGCCGAGGTCGCCGAGGGCGACCGCGAGGCCTTCGACAAGTGGTACGAGACCGAGCACCTGCCCGACGCCAAGAAGGCGTTCAACACGCTCTCCGCGCAACGCGGGTGGAGCGACGTGACGCCGGGCATCCATATCGCCCTCTACGAGTTTCCTGACCTGGACGCCGCGCGCGCCGCCACCGGTTCCGACGACATCAAGGCCCTGATCGCCGAGTTCGATCGCGTCTGGCAGGGCCGCGTGGTACGCACCCGCGAGGTCATCGGCGTGAAGCAGGCGATCTAGCCGATACGCCGGACCATCGCGGATTGGCTGACGACTTCGAGAACCATCTGCCAGTTCGGTAGGCGTACCCTCATGTCAGATACGAACGTGCCGGAGCACGACTTCGTTGGCGCTCGCTACGATCAAGACAACAGCCACCCGACAACGAGCCTCTTGATCGTCCTGAGCACGCCGCGTTGTGGCAGCACCCTGCTGTGCGACTTGCTGCTGCGCAATGACGTGTGCATCGCTCACGAGTACTTCCAGCCCTATCAGTACATGCCCATTCTCGCCGAGCGATGGCAGACGTCGATCAAGGGAGACGATTTGTCGGACTACGTCGCCAGATTGCGGCAGTACCGGACTCTTCCCAACGGCTGCCTCGGCATCAATCTGCACGCCGAGCACCTGCCGATATATCTCAGCGCGGAGCGTCAGCTCGACGGGTTGGATACCTGCTACATCCACATCGTTCGTCGCGACCAGATCGCGCAAGCCGTGTCGTTTCACATCGCGATGCAAACCAAGCAGTGGTCGAGCCAGTTCGAGCGGCGCGCCGAGCCAAGCTATGACTACGGCGCCATCCGCGAGAAGCTGAACTCCATCTCCGACGGCAACCAGCTGATCGGCGCCTTTCTGAAGGCGCGAGGCGCGCACGCTACGACGATCTACTACGAAGACCTTGTCGCCAGCCCGGCGCAGCAGCTCGAACGCCTGCCGTTCGCCATCGCCGACGTCGGGATCGACCGAGCCAACCTGCAGCGGCAGACCGATCAAACCAACAAGGGGTTCGTCGAACGCTTCTCGCGAGACCACGTCGCGAGGGCCATGGAACGCGAACCCTCGAAGATGGCCCAGGCCGACGGCGATGTCGGCGGCTTTGGCCGGATCCGACGACGCATCGGTCGCTACTGGCCATCATCCCAGAAGGAATGAGTGAGCCCGCGAGCGTCCCGACCCGGACGCTGGCAATGGATGGATGGCGCGGCGCCTAAGGGGGCACGCCAGAAGACAACCGTTTCGTATGGGATCGTCGATGGACTACTCGAAACTGCACTCGACGGCGGAAGCGCTGCACGCGCACCACGCCGTAGACCCGACGCCGCACGAGCGCGCCCTACACCTCGTCCATATCGTCAATCCGGTTGATGCGCCGGAAGGCAGCGCACTGGCGCGCGCGCAGACCGCCACGTTCGAGAGCATGCGGCGGGCCGCCGCCTACTCGTCGCTGCACGACAAGGATACCCATGTCAGCATCGTCGCCGCGCCAATGCCTGAAGATACCGACGCCGTGCCAGCGGACTTCATCCGGCTGCCGGACCTGACCGATGTCAGCGGCGCGCAGGGCAGCTTCAATGTCGAGCGCCGCCTGCCGCTACTGCGCGAGATCATCACGCGCGGCGCCGACTACGCGCGGTCCAGCGATCGAGCGGCCGATACCTTCATCGTCTTCACCAACACCGACATCGGGCTGCTGCCGCATTTCTACACGTATGCGGCCTGGCTCATCCGTCACGGACACGACACCGCCATCATCAACCGACGCGGCGTCGTCGACAGCTATCAAGTACCGGCCGACATGCCCGCGATGTTGAGCGACTTCGGTTACATCCATCCGGGCCTGGACTGCTTCATCTTCGATGCCGCGATGGCCGACTCCTTCGCCGACTTCAACTCGATCATCGGCATGGGGTTCGTGATGCGGCCACTGCTGTTCAATCTAATGGCCTTCGCCGAGAAACCGGTGATCCTGACCGACGCGCATGCCACGTTCCACCTCGGGTTCGACGAGGACTGGCGCGACAGCAGGTACGACGACTACGAACGGCACAACCGCGACGCCTGCATCAGAACCATCGAGGAACTGTGCCAGCGTGGTGCCGATGTCGAAGACCGCCTGAAGAGGTTCGTCGTCGCGACCGGCGAGGACTGGTGGCTTCCGGACGGCCTGCTCGGCACGCGTCGCGAGCCGAAGAAGCCACCGTCGAGGGTACGGCGCCTGCGGCGGCGCATCGCGAGACGGCTGATCCGCCTGCTGGAGGCGGCCGCCTGATAGACGCATCGCTAGGGCCGCCGCCGGCACCAAGCATCGAGATCCGGTCGCCGAGGTCGAACTCGTCTGGCAAGCCCTGCGGCCGTTGCATCGCCGATCGCTGATTGAGTTGACCTGGATCAACCGTGACCGGCGCCGCGCCGTGCATCATCGCGCCATTGGCAAAGCGACCCGGAGGGCGAAATCGAACGCGCCAGCCGGTCGAGACGCCGAAAAGAGGCGATGAACCATGGATACGCAAGAACGCCAGGCGATGATGAAGTCCATGATGGCGGAGTTCTTTGGCGGCATGTCTACCGACGAGAAGAAGGACATGTGCGCGGCCATGATGGGCAAGATGACCGAAGGCCTCGATATGAAGGTGATGATGCCCAAGGTGATGATGGGCATGATGTCCGGAGGCGGCGCCGGCAAGATGCGCGAGATGATGAGCCAGAAGATGCAAGCCGGCTCACCGCAAGAGCAGATGCCGGCGATGATGCTCAAGTCGATGATGCCGCACTGCATCGGCATGATGCTGCCGGCCATCGCCGCCGACGACCGCGCGGAGGCCGCGACGGCGATCCTTACGGCGCTGGTCGACAAGGGCACCGACGGGATGTCCGAAGCGCAATCGAAGGCGTTCCGGCAAGCGCTGGACAAGGTTCTGCACCCGTCAGCCTGAGCCCACTTCGGCGCCGTCGACGAAGCACCGGCACCTTGCCTCACCGACGCGGCGGACCTATACCGCTCCGGCGCCGCGATGGGCGGCGGTGATTCGTTGGTGGTCGCGTCCTGTTGGACGTGTCCCAGGGTGAGCGCTTGAGCGATGACCGCGTCGTAGCGGTTGCCCCGCTCGTACAGCACGTACCCGAGGTTGT
>CAZVLI010000469.1:0-3935 GCA_964627965.1 uncultured Rhodospirillales bacterium | reverse complement strand
AGGCGGAACGGGCCGGTGACCGTCTGACGCTCGCCGGCAACGACTTGGCGCAGGTAGTCCGCCGACAGCGCGCGGTCCTTCTCGTGCACCCAGTCGAGCGCCTTCGGGGTCGCCATTAACTCGTCGCGGGAGATGCCGACCATCTCCAGGAAGGCGTCGTTGGCATAGAGCGGCGGTCCGTCGCGGTAGACCACGACACCGAGCTGGGACGATTCGATGATGGCGCGAAAATGCTCGAGATGCGGGGCGGCTTGCGCGCGCAACGCGCCAACTTCCGCCTCCAACTCGGCGACCCGACGCTCCAGATCCTGGCGTGAGAGCTTGCCGTTCGACACCGGCGACCAACCCATACTCAACCCAACCGTTGCCGGCTTGCACCCACCGGCATCCTGGATTGGCAATAGTGTCTTCAAATTGGTTAACGAAACATGATCGACATGCGTCGTGGTTAGGCATCTCGTGTAAGACGCGCCAGCGCCGCTTCCGACTCGGGATCGGCGGGGTAGAAGGCCTCGATCCGCAACTCCTGAAGCGTGACATCGAGCGCGGTGCCGAATGTGGTGATCATCGTGAACAGGCGCAGTTCCACGCCGTCTTTCGACAGGTGCATTTCCACCAGGGGCGACGGCGGCCGCTCCAGGTTCGGACGGCTGAAATGCGCCGGCACGCCCGGCATGGCGACAAGTTCGTCGAGCAGCGCCTGCAACCCGTCGTCCGGCACGCCGCCCAACGCCTCGCGATGCGCCCGCTCGATCACGTCGCCGGCCAGTTCCTCCCAGTTGGTGACGTAGCGGCGCATGCCGTCGGGCCGGAACAGCGCCCGCATCACGTTCTGCTCGCCCTCGGCCAGCACCTCCGGCGGCGTGAACGCCACCATCAGTCGCTGCAGTGCGCCGTTGCCCATCAGCAGGTTCCAGTGCCGGTCCACGACCAGGGCCGGGCTCGGCTCGTAGGCCTTCATCAGGAACTCCAGCGCCCGACGCGCGCCGGCCAGGGCCGGATCGTCCAGCGTCGCGGTCCGGAACCGGGGGGCGTAACCGGCGGCTTCCAGCATCAGATTCTGCTCCCGCAAAGGCACGTCGAGCACGCGCGCCAGCTGCAGCACCATCTGCGCGCTCGGTCGCGCGCGGCCCGTCTCCACGAAGCTCAGGTGCCGCGCCGAGACATTGGCGCTTAGCGCCAGGTCGAGCTGGCTCAGACGGCGCACCCCGCGCCACTGCTTCAGCAGCCGGCCGATGGGACTGACGTTCGGTCCGGCCTTCGGGGTCTCGCTTGCCGCGGGCTGGGGCATGATCGGCATTTCCTTTGTCCGCGCAGCTTACCCGGACGCCGACGTGGATCGATTACCTCCAGCGTAATTGAGACGCCACGCCGCCCGAACCACCTTCAGCCACGGCTAGATGCAAAGGAGCAAGCCGATGAACAAGTTCTGGCAACGCTGGCTGATGGTCCTGGCCGACGGCATCGTGCTGTTCGGCCTAGCGATGATCTTCCTGGGCGGCACCGCGGTGTTCGCGCCCATCGACCAGCCGACCTTCGCCGCCTTCTTCGGCACCGACATGTCGCCGGCGGCCTTCGAGTACCACCGCTTCACCATCGCGCTGAACGGCGCCGTCAGCGCCGGCTGGGGTGTGATGCTGTTCTTCGTCGCCTGGCAGCCCTTCGCCCGCGGCGAACGCTGGGCCTGGTGGGCCATCGCGCTCAGCGCGACGGTCTGGTTCGTTCTCGACACCGCGGTGGCGTTGAGTTTCGGGGCCTATGCCTACGCGATCTTCAACGTCGCCGTGATCATCGCGGTGGATATACCGCTGCTGGCCACGGCCAGACACTTCCTGGGCAGCCGGCGCGAACTGGCCGCCGCCTGACCTCGAACGACGCGACTACAGCGCGCTGGCCGCCTTGGCCAGTGCGCTGATCGCCGGCCAGTCTTCATTGTCCAGCAAGCCCGACGGCGACAGCCACGATCCGCCGACACAGAAGACATTGCCGAGCGACAGGTACTCGCCGGCATTGTTGCCGTCGATGCCCCCCGTCGGGCAGAAGCGGATATCCGGCAACGGCGCCGCCAGCGCCCGAAGCGCGGCCACACCGCCGATCGCACCGGCCGGGAAGAACTTCACATGCTCGAAGCCGTAGCCGGCGGCGACCATCGCCTCCGAGGCGGTCGCTACGCCCGGCAATAGCGGCATGTCGGTCATCGCGCGCGCGACCTCGGCGATCGCCGGGGTCAGCCCCGGACTGACGGCAAAGCGCGCGCCCGCGTTGCGCGCCTCGGACAGGTGTTCCGGCCGCGTGACGGTGCCGACGCCGGGCACGGCTTCCGGCACTCGCGCCGCGATCGCCTCGATGGCGGCCAGCGCACAGTCGGTCCGCAACGTCACTTCCAAGTGGGTGATGCCGCCGGCGACCAGCGCGCGGGCCAGCGGCGCAGCCAGCTCGACGCGTGGGATGGTCAGCACCGGCACCACGCGCACGCCGGAAAACAGGCTGGCAATGGCCATGTTCTCTCCTTGTCCGACCCCTCGCACTACTATAGGTGAGCCGTGAACGAAGTGTTGAGCATGAACGACAGCAAACGGATCGCCGCCATCGGCGAATGCATGGTGGAACTGAGCCAGGCCGGCGACGGCCTGCTCAAGCTCGGCTTTGCCGGCGACACCTCCAATACCGCGGTCTACCTGGCCCGCCTGGGCGCCGGGCGGGTCGACTACGTCACCGCGCTGGGCGACGACCCGTACAGCGACGCCATGGTCGAGTTCTGGCATGGCGAGGGTGTCGGTACCCGCCAGGTGCGGCGGCTGGAGGGCAAGCTGCCTGGCCTGTACATGATTCGCACCACGGACGACGGCGAGAGGACCTTCCACTACTGGCGCTCGGTCTCCGCCGCGCGCGAGCTGATGGGCGAGGACCTGGCCGACTTGGCGCCGCCGCTGTTGCAGTCCGACCTGATCTACTTCTCCGCCATCACCCTGCAGATCCTGGAACCGGCGCACCGCCGCGCCCTGCTCTCGCTGATCGAGCTGGCGCGCTCGTCCGGCGCCCGCGTCGCTTTCGACAGCAACTACCGGGCGAACGGCTGGCACAGCAAGCGTACCGCGCGCATGTCGATCAGCGCCGCCTATCGCATCGCCGACATCGCGTTGCCGACCTTCGACGACGAGCAGGCGGTGTTCGGGGACGCCGACCCGATGGCCACCATGACCCGGCTGAACCGCTACGGCATCGGCGAGGTGGCGCTGAAGTGCGGCGCCGACGGTGCCTGGGTCGGCGGGCGCGGGCTGGCGCCGGTGCGGGTGCCGGTGGCAAGGGAAACCAGGGCGGTCGACACCACCGGCGCCGGCGACTCGTTCAATGCCGCCTATCTTGCCGCCCGCCTGGAGGGCGCCACGACGCGCGAGGCGGCAACCGCCGGCAACCGGCTCGCCAGCATCGTCGTCACCCGCCCCGGCGCCATCATTCCCAAGGACGAGATGCCATGAAGCCCGGCCGCCGCCGCCTGTTCCTGATGCGCCATGGCGAGGTGCGCTACTTCGGTCCCGACGGCCGGCCGGTACACCCGCGCGACGTACCGCTGACCGAGAATGGCGAGGCCGACGCGGCAGCGATGGGCAAGCTGCTGGCCGATACCGCGTTCGACGCGGCGCTGCACACCGGCGTGCCGCGCACCATGCGCACGCTGGAACTGGTGCTCGGCGAGCGCGAAGTCCCGACGTCGGAGGCGCGCGACTTCCGCGAGGTCACGTCCGGCCGGTTGACCGGGCGCACCGTGGAAGACGTGCAGGCGATGTTCGAGAGTTCGATGCGCGAGGCGCACCTGCCCGGCGCCCGCCATGCCGACGGCGAGGTGTTCGCCGAGTTCTACGCGCGCGTCACCGGCGCCATGCAGGCGCTGCTGAGCGAGGACTGGCGCAGCCTGCTGCTGGTCGCGCACGAGG
>CAZVLI010000468.1:0-3937 GCA_964627965.1 uncultured Rhodospirillales bacterium | reverse complement strand
GGATACCGGCGGCACCGGCGAGTTGCGCGTCGGGGGCGATTCCGCCAACGACAACATCGATGCCGGCGGCGGCCCCGACACGCTCTACGGTCTGGGTGGCAACGACACCCTGGCCGCCGGGACCGGCAACGACGCGGTGTTCGGCAATCGCGGCCTCGACAGCCTGGACGGCGGCGGCGGCAACGACACCCTGCGCGGCCAGTTCGACGACGACGTGCTGCTCGGCGGCGACGACGACGACCAGCTCTTCGGCGGCGCCGGCCAGGACACCGTGATCGGCGGCGCCGGCAACGATATCCCCGGCGGCAATTCCGGCAACGACATCGTCAACGGCGGCAGCGGCAATGACACGGTGCGCGGCCAGGGTGGCAACGACACCCTGTCCGGCGACGACGGCAACGACACCCTCGTCGGCCACGCCGGCCGCGACTCGCTGAACGGCGGCACCGGCGACGACCTGCTGATCGGCGGGCCGGGCGACGACACCCAGACCGGCGGCGCCGGCGTCGACACCTTCGTCTTCGGCACGCTACAGGGCGCCGATACCATCGCCGACTTCGAAGATGGCATCGACCGTATCAACCTGGTCGGCGTCACCTTCGCCGACGTCGATATCACCGACACCGCCAACGGCGCGCGCATCACCTTCGAAGACACCCCCACCACCGCCATCACCTTGACCGGCGTCAACGCCGACGCGCTTGGCGCCGCCGACTTCGTCTTCACCTAGCCCCCGGACTCGACTCGCCCCTCGCATCACGTCATGCTGATACGCAACGAGGGCGCGACGACCCCGGAGGAACCTCGGCGATGGGTGCGAGCGAGAGAACCGGCGGCACGTCGGTTGCCGCCTTCGTTCTGAATGCCGCTTCCTGGCCTGACGACGTTCTGACGTGGGCGATCGGCTCCGCTTCAGCGGTCCCCGGCCGCAGCACCTTCGACGCCGCCGTGCCGACCGAGTTCGTACCCGCGGCGCAAGCCGCCTTCGACGCGTGGCAGGCCGTCGCCGATCTGACATTCGTGCGCACTGAGGACGGTCCCGACGTCGACATCCGACTGGGAATCGTCGACAGCATCGACGGGCCCGGCGGGATCGTCGGCGCAACCGTGATCGGCCGCAACGGAGCCGATCTCACCCGTGCCGACATCCTGGTCGACGGCAGCAACAACTACGTCACCGGTCTCGATATCGTCGCGGACGGCGAATATAGCTTTTTCCTCACTGCATTACATGAGATCGGCCACGCGCTCGGCCTCGGCCACGAGAACAGCGTCCTAGCAGTGATGAACTCGACCCTCGACCAGACCCTCACCGGCCTAACCGCCGACGACATCGAAGGCATCGTCTCGTTCTATGGCGGCCCCAGCATCGCGGGCGACGACCTGCGCGTGGGTCGCGCCGACCTCGACGACACGGTCACCGGCGGCGCCGGCAACGACACGATCTATGGCCTGGCAGGCAATGACACGGTGAACGCGGGCACAGGATCCGACGCGGTATTCGGCAATCTCGGCCAAGATCGCCTGAACGGCGATCCCGGCGACGACACGCTGCGTGGCCAGTTCGACTCCGACACACTGAACGGCGATGCCGGCAACGATCTGCTGTTCGGCGGGGCCGGCGCCGATCGAGTCTTTGGCAATGCGGACAGCGACACTCTGAATGGCAATTCCGGCGACGATTTCGTTCGCGGCGATGACGGCGACGATCTGGTGCGCGGCCAGGGTGGCGATGATCTGCTGATCGGTTCGGATGGCAACGACACGATCGTTGGCCACGCCGGTAACGATGGCCTGGACGGCAGCGCCGGCGACGACCTTCTGATCGACGGACCTGGCAACGACACGCTGACGGGCGGCGCAGGCCGTGACCTGTTCGTCTTCGGATTGCTCCATGGCGAGAACGAGATCAACGACTTCGAGGTCGGCTCGGACCGCATCAGCATACCGGCCGGTGGCTTCGACAATATCGCGTTCGCCGTGGTCAACTTCTTCAGCACAAGGATGACGTTTGAAGACACCCCCACCACCGCGATCACGCTCAACGGCGTTACCGCAGACATGCTAAGCTCCGCCGACTTCGTATTTACCTGAGCCGAGCGGCCGAAGGGCCGCGGGATGAGTTCCGCCCATGCACGCCAGTGTCGAATCCGGCGTCGTCACCTTCGCCTTCGTGACCAACAACCGTGCCTGGCCGGCCAACACGGTGATCACGTGGTCGGTGGCGGCGTTCAACTTCACCGACCGCGTGCAGTTCGACACCCAGCTCCCGGACGCCTGGGTGCCGGCGATCAGCCAGGCGTTCGACGCCTGGGCCGCCGTGGCGAACCTGCAGTTCGTGCAGGTCGCCGATGCCGCCGACGTCGGCATCCGGCTGGGCGGCATCGACAGTATCGACGGTGTCAGCGGCACGCTGGCCGAGACCCTGACCACCTTCGTCGGCGTCGAGATCCAGAAGGCCGACATCTCGTTCGACCTGATCGAGAATTTCACGACGTTCGGCGGTGGCGGCTCGGACTCGTTCTTCGCCACCGCGCTGCACGAGATCGGCCACGCACTTGGCCTCGCCCACGAGGACGACGTGCCGGCGATCATGAACACCTTCGCCAACGACGACGTCCAGGCGCTGACCGCCGACGACATCGCCGGCATCCAGTCGATCTACGGTGCCGCCACGACCGCCACCGACGACCTGATGGTCGGCGACGACACGATCGACGACGTCATCGCCGGCGGCGGCGGGGTCGACTCGCTCTATGGCCTGGGTGGCGACGACTCGCTGAACGGCGGCACCGGCAACGACTCCCTGTTCGGCAACCGTGGCCTGGACAGCCTCCTCGGCGGCGCCGGCAACGACACCATGCGCGGCCAGTTCGACAATGACGCGCTGGACGGCGAGGACGACAACGACCTGCTGTTCGGCGGCGCCGGCGACGACACGGTCTCCGGCAGCGGCGGCAACGACGTCGCCAACGGCAATTCCGGCAACGACATAGTCTTCGGCGGCGACGGCGACGATACCGTGCGCGGCCAGGGCGGCTTCGATTCCGTGTTCGGCGGCGACGGCGACGACCTGCTGGTCGGCCATGCCGGGTTCGACACGCTGGAGGGCGGCGCCGGGAACGACATATTCATCGGCGGGCCGGGCAACGACTCCATGACCGGCGGCACCGGCCTGGACTTCTTCGCCTTCAACGCCGACCAGGGCAGCGACACCATCGCCGACTTCACCCCCGGCCTGGACACCATCAACATCGTCGGCTTCACCGTCGACGACGTCCGGCTGAGCGACGGCATCGGCCAAGTCACCGTCACCTTCCAGGACACGCCCACCACCGCGATCGCCCTGATCGGCGTTTCCGCATCCATGCTATCGTCGAGCGACTTCGTCTTCTCGTAGCGCGGACAGCGGCGCCCTGCAGAACACCGCCACCATCTCCGAAGCCTTCCAGGCGTCCGGCTTTCGCTGGGAGCCGGGCCAGACGATCACCTGGACCGTGTCTGGCGGCGCCGTGGACGGCCGTCAGGCCTTCGACACCATGTTGCCCGGCGACTGGCAGCCGGTGATCGCGCAAGCCTTCGACACCTGGGAGGCGGCCGCCAACCTCGCCTTTCAGTTCGTTGCCACCGACGCGGCCAGCGTCAACATCCGCCTCGGCGGCATCGCCGAGCTCGATGGCCCGAACAACGTCCTGGCGCTGAGCACGGTCAGCTTCCTCGGCGACAGCATCCAGTTCGCCGACATTCAGTTCGACCTGGCCGAGGACTTCACGCTGTTCGGCATCTCGGATTCGATCTCGGTCTTCACCACGGCGCTGCACGAGATCGGCCACGCGCTCGGCCTCGACCACGAGGACCGGGTCGATGCGCTGATGAACTCGAACTACGACCAGGACATCCAGACACTGCTGCCCGACGACCGCGCGGCGATCCAGGC
>CAZVLI010000467.1:0-3950 GCA_964627965.1 uncultured Rhodospirillales bacterium | reverse complement strand
CCCAGCAGGACACGGCCGACACAGCGTCATGAGCGTGCTGTTGCGCGCTCATGCCCGTGCCCAGCAGGACACGGCCAGGGCCAACCGCTCACGCGGCTTGCGGTATCGCCACGTGGTCGAAGAAGCCGATGACGCTCTGTAGCTTGCCGTCGGCATCGAACGTGACGACGTCGATGCCCTTCAGGATCGGCTCGGCCCCGGCCTGACCGAGGGTCCAGTCGAAGCGTCCCTGGCCATTGTGCGCGTCGATGTCGCCGTCGCGGGCGACGACGTGGCCCGGAAAGCGTTCCTGCACCGCGCCCATCATGGCGGCGATGCCGGCCGGGCTCTCAGCGCCGGCGGCGGGATCCTGGTAGCGGCCATCGGCGGCGAAGGTGGCTTCCAGCAGCGCTTGGCGCTTGCCGGCGTCGGGTTCGTTCCAGGCCTGGAAGTAGCGGTCGATGATCTCGGTGTGTTCGCTCATGTCGGGCTCCCTTGTTGCCGATGATCTGAACATGGCGGGCCCGAGGCCGGCGCGCGATTACGTCGCGGGTAGCGGGATTGACGCTGTGGGGTTCGCGCGCGAGTGTGGCCGGCAATGTCCTGGCTCCGCCGATACCGCGTCGCGCACGCGCTCGCCCTGTTCGCCCTGTGGGCGCAACTGCTGTGGCCGGCGCTGGCGATGGCCGGCGGGCCGGACAGTATCGCGATCTGCACCGGCAACGGCTTGCGCTACGTGGTCGATCCGGCCGCGCCCGCGGCGCCGGCGGTTACCCACGACTGTCCGTGCTGCGTCGTGCAGGCGCAGGGCGGGATGCCTTCGCCCGAGAGCCCGGCGCTACGGCTGCCCGACGCCGGCGACCAGCACGTGTCGGCACGGCCGTTGCCGCTGGTCACCGTCAGGGACGATGGTCTTCGGCCCTGGGGACGAGCGCCGCCCACCGTCTGAATTCCACCCCACAGCTTTTGGATTCAGATGAGGCAAGACACATGAAGACGTTTCTGCTGGCGGCCGCGCTGGCCGCCGTTGTCGCCGCGCCGGCCTGGGCGCACGAGACCAAGATCGGCAAGCTGGTGATCGAGCATGCCTACGCCCGCGCGTCGGCCGGGCCGGCGAAGAACGGCGCCGCCTATTTCACCGTGCGCAACGAAGGCAAGGCCGACGACACGCTGGTCGCGGCCAAGAGCTCGGTCGCCAAGCGCACCGAGTTGCACACCCACATCAACGACAACGGCGTCATGCGCATGCGTCAGGTCGAGGGCGGCATCCCGGTGCCGGCCGGCGACGAGGCGGTGCTGAAACCTGGCGGCTACCACGTGATGTTCATGGGTCTGAACGGCCCGCTGTTCGAGGGCGAGACGATCCAGGTCGAGCTGACGTTCGAGAAGGCCGGTGCCATCACGATCGACGTCGAGGTCGAGGACGTCGCCGCCGGCGCCCACGGCAAGCACAAGATGAACTAGGGCTTCTCGGGCCGTTCCTCGATGGCCTCCATGTCGTCGTCGGAAAAGCCGAAATGGTGCCCGATCTCGTGGATCAGGACGTGCTGCACGACGTGCGCCAGGTCCTCGCCGCTCTCGATCCAGTACAGCAGGATGGCATTGCGGTAGAGAAACACGCGGTCGACGTCGTCGGCGACGTGGTGCGTCGTCTTCTGGTCGATGCTGACACCCTGGTACAGGCCCAGCAGGTCATAGGCGCTGTCGATCCCCATCTCGTCCAGTACTTCGTCCTCGGCGAAGTCCTGGACGTGGATCGGGACGTCCTTGACGTGAGCGGCCAGTGGCGCGGGGATCGCGGTCAGCGCGGCGCGGCCGAGGCGCTCGATGTCGTCGGCTGTGGGGGCGGTCCACTCGGTCTCGCTCATCGCGCCAGCATATAGGACGGCCGACGCCGCGCCGCCAGGGTTCAGGCGCGCGGGGCTGGACTCTGGCGCACGGCCCGCTAATTGTTGCGCCATGCGATTGATCAGCTTGCTTGTTTCGCTGTTGCTGGCGCCCGCGATCGCCTGGGCGCAGGTCGACGAGGACGTACGCCGGGCCTGGGCGGCTTGGAGCGCGGGCGAGTTCGACGTGGCGCACGCCCTGTGGCAGCCGCGCGCCGTGGCCGGCGAGGTCGAGGCGCAGTTCCAGGTCGGTCACGCGTTGCTCTATGGCCTCGGCGTCGACCGCGACGTCGATGCCGGGCGGGACTGGCTGCGCAAGGCAGCCGATCAAGGCCTGCTGCGGGCGCAGCACGCGCTGGCGGAGAGCTACACCACCGGCCTGCACGGCAAGAAGGACTACGAGGCGGCGCTGCCGTGGCTGGAGAAGGCCGCCGACCAGGGCTCGGCAGCGGCGCTCTACGAGCTCGGCTACATGTACCACAAGGGGTTCGGTGTGCTGCTCGATTACGACGACGCGGTGCAGTATTACCGCCGCGCCGCCGAAAAGGGTCTGCCGGCGGCGCTGGGCAAGCTCGGCTACATGTTCGCCCGGGGCTATGGCGTCGATGCCGACCCGGTCCGGGCGCTGGACTACTACCAGCAGGCGGCGGCGGTCGGCGATCCGGAGGCGCAGCACGAAATGGCGCGGCGCTATCTCGGCGGCGACGGCGTCGACAAGGACCCGGCCGCGGCGGTCGTGCTGCTGCAGCGGGCGGCCGAGCAGGACTTCGTACCGGCGCAGTTCGCCCTGGCACAGGTGCATCTGACCGAGGCCGCGCCGACTCCCAATCGCGACGAGGGCATCTATTGGTTGCGGCGCGGCGCGGCGGCCGGCTCGCAGCCCAGCCTGTTCCAGTTGCTGCAGATACAGCTCGGCGACCTCGCGGCGGTCGACGACGTGTTCCAGACTTTCGAATGGCTGCGCGAGGGCTATGCGTCGCGCTTCCCGGCCACGCAGAAGCTGCTGTTCGCCTTCGCCGAGACACTGCCGACCTCGTTCCCGCGCAACCCGCAGGGCGAGGACCGCCAGGCGCTGGCCTTCTGCCTCATCGCCTATGCCACGCAGAGCTGGGTCGAACTGGGGCAGCGCTGTCAGACGCTGGCCAATATCGGCGGGCCGACGGCGCAGTATGTGATGGGATGGCTGTACGAGAACGGCCGAGGCGTGCCGGCGGACCTGAGCAAGGCGGTGCAGTGGTACGCGCTGGCGGCGCGGGGCGGCGATCCCCGGGCGCAGAACGCGCTCGGCCGCATGCTGGTCCAGGGCAGCGGCGTGAAGCAGGACGAGCGCAACGGCATCGCCTTCATCGCCAAGGCGGCCGGCAACAACTACGCGCCGGCGCAGTTCAACCTCGGCTATGCCTACGAGCAGGGTCTCGGCATCGAGCAGAACCCGCTGGCGGCGGCGAACTGGTACCGGCGCGCGGCGGAACGCGGCCATGCGCGCGCGCAGTTCAATCTCGGCGCCATGCTGTATCGCGGCGACGGCGTGCGGAAGGATCTGATCACGGCCTACCGCTGGCTGCTCTTGGCCAAGACGCGCCAGGGCGTCGACGGCGCGGAGGGCGATGAGCTGAGCGCGCGAGTCGAGCTGGCCTTGCGGCGGATCCTGCCGCAGCTCTCGTCGGCGCAGGTCGCCGATGCGAAACAGTCGGCGGCGGCGTTCCGCCCGAAAGGCTGGTGATGGCGCTGCTAACGGGCGCGACACGCAACGCGGCGCTGGCCGACCTGCCGGGCTGGGCCGAGGTCGAGGGCCGAGACGCGATCCACAAGACCTTTCAGTTCACGGATTTCAACGCTGCTTTCGGGTTCATGACCCGCGTGGCGATGGCGGCGGAGAAGGCGGACCACCATCCGGAGTGGTTCAACGTCTACAACCGGGTGGAGATCACGCTGGCGACGCATGACGCGGGCGGCGTGACCGACAAGGACGTGGCGCTCGCCAGCCTGATCGAGGTCTACGCGGGCCAGGCATAGGAGCCGGCATGGGCGACTGGATGTTCCGGCTGCGGCGCGACGTGGCGGCGCTGGCCCTGGCGATGGGCG
>CAZVLI010000466.1:0-3973 GCA_964627965.1 uncultured Rhodospirillales bacterium | reverse complement strand
TCGGTCGGACCGAAGCGTTTCCACGAGGCGCCGCTGCCGGTCGCCGAGCTTCCGGTTGCTGTTCCGCGGCACCAAGTCGGCCGACGCGGCCGAGACCGAGCACAACCCGCGTGCCCGTTCCGCCCGTCTGCGGGCGGCGGCGCGCACCGAGGCGCCGGCGTGGCCGGCGGAGGTGGCGGCATGATCGGACGGTTGACCTGGGGCCTGGCTGCGGTGGCGCTGGCGCTGCCGGTCGGCCTGTACACGCTGGAGCATCAGGTGAGCGCGCTGGAGGACGAGGTGGTGCGCTACGAGGGCATGCTGCTGGATGAGCAGGGCCAGGCGCACGTGCTGCGTGCTGAGTGGGCGCACCTGAACCAGCCGCGCCGGCTGCAGGAGTTGATTCTGCGGCACGAGGACGCGCTGGGCTTGGCGCCGATCTCGCCGGCGCAGGTGGCGCGCATCGCCGACTTGCCGACCCGGCTGCAGGACGAGCCGAGCCTGCCGGTCCCGGCCCGCAACCCGTTCCGCCCCGTCGGCTTTTCCACCGTTGCCGGCCAGTAGGTAGCCCGTCATGCAGCCGCCCCCTTCCCTCGACTTCGAGACCGTGCAGGAGATGCCGGCGCAGCGCCGCGCCGGTGCGCCGATCCAGCTCGTCGGCATCGGCGAGCAGGCGCTGCGCAAGGGCCGCGCCCGGCTGGCGCTGACCGGCGTGATCTTCGGACTGGCCTTCGCGGTGCTGGCGGTGCGCCTGGGCGACCTGGCGTGGCCGAACGGCGACGAGGCCCGTCCGCGTGTTGCCGCCGCCGCCATCGCCGATACGCTGGAGCGCGGCGATATCGTCGACCGCAACGGCACGCTGGTCGCCAGCAACCTGTCGACCGTGTCGCTCTACGCCGATGCGCGGCTGATCGCCGATCCGACCGGCGTCGCCGCCAAGCTGGTCCGGATCATGCCCGACCTGGACGAGGCACAGGTGCGTGACCGTCTGGCATCGGGACGCGCGTTCATCTGGATCAAGCGCAACCTGACGCCGGCGGAGCAGTTCGCGGTCAACCGGCTCGGCATCCCCGGCCTCGATTTCCAGGAGGGCCAGCGTCGGGTCTATCCGCAGGGACCGCTGCTGGCACACGTCGTCGGGTTCACCGATATCGACAATGCCGGCATCGCCGGACTGGAACGGTCGATGGACACGCGGCTGCGTACCACGCACGACGGGCCGGTGGCGCTGGCCGTCGACCTGCGTGTGCAGCACGCGGTACGGGACGAACTGCTGGCGTCGGTGGAACGATTCAAGGCGCTGGGCGCGGCCGGCCTGGTGCTGGACGTGAAGACCGGCGAGGTCGTGTCGATGGTCTCGCTACCGGACTTCGATCCGAACGACGCCGGCAATGCCTCGGCCGATGCGCGTTTCAACCGGATCACGCTCGGCGTCTACGAGCTCGGTTCGGTGTTCAAGGCGTTCACCGTGGCGATGGCGCTGGACGCCGGGACCGTCGACATGCGCGGCGGTTACGACGCGACGCACCCGATCAAGGTCGCGCGATTCACCATCCGCGACGACCACCCCAAGGCGCGCTGGCTGTCGGTGCCGGAGATCTTCAAGTACTCGTCGAATATCGGCGCGGCGAAGATGGCGCTGGACGTCGGCACCCCGCGCGTACGCCAGTTCCTCGCCCGCTTCGGCATGCTGACCAAGCCAGACTTCGAATTGCCTGAGGTGGGCTCGCCGCTGTCGCCCTCGCCATGGCGCGAGATCAACACGATGACGGTGGCCTTCGGCCATGGCCTCGCGGTCTCGCCGCTGCAGCTCGCCAGCGGCATGTCGGCCCTGGTGAACGGCGGCACGCTGGCGCGGCCGACCTTGCTGAAGCAGACCGATCAACCGCGTGTCGACCGAGTGATCAGCAAGCGGACGTCGCGGGCTATGCGTGGCCTGCTGCGGTTGGTCGTGGCCGACGGTACCGGCAAGCAGGCCGATGTGCCGGGCTACCTGGTCGGCGGAAAGACCGGCACGGCGGAGAAGGCCAAGCGCGGCGGCTATGCCCGCAAGGCGCTGATCTCCTCGTTCGTGGCCGCCTTCCCGATCAAGCGGCCGCGCTACGTCGTCTATGCCCTGCTGGACGAGCCGCGCGGCATCAAGGAGACGCACGGCTTCCGTTCCGCCGGCTGGAACGCCGCCCCGACCGCCGGCCGCATTATTGCCAGGATCGCCCCGTTACTTGGTGTCCGTCCGGAGTTCGCGCCGCCGCCCGACCGCGACAGCCAGATGGCGGTGGCGATGCAGAAGGGAACCACGCTTGCGTCTTACTGAGTTGACCGACGAGACGATCAGCAACCCGGCGGAGGTTGATGTCACCGGTCTGACCGCTGACAGCCGGGAGATCGAGCGCGGTTGGCTGTTCGCGGCGCTGGCAGGGACGCAATCGGACGGTCTCGACTTCGTCGATCAGGCGGTGTCGCGCGGCGCCGCCGCGGTGCTGTCGCGGCCCGATCCGCGGGTTGCGACGCTCGGCTTGCCGGTGGTGGTGTCGAAGCGGCCGCGGCATAGCTTCGCGCGCATGGCGGCGCGCTTCTACGGCCTCGATCCGGCCGCAACGATGGTCGCGGTCACGGGTACCAACGGGAAGTCGTCGGTCGTCGATTTCTGCCGCCAGATCTGGGGTGCGCTGGGCCACCGCGCGGCATCGGTCGGGACGCTGGGTGTCCACGGACCGTCAGGCAAGGAGCCGCTGGCGCATACCAGTCCGGACCCGGTGCGGCTGCACCGCGCACTTCGCGACCTGTTCGACGACGCGGTGAGCCACGTCGCGCTGGAGGCCTCCAGCCACGGTCTGGATCAGAACCGGCTCGACGGCGTGCCGATCTCGGCCGCCGCATTCACCAGCTTCAGCCGCGACCATCTCGACTATCACGTCGACGCCGACGCCTATCTCGCGGCCAAGCGGCGGCTGTTCGACGAACTGCTCGACATCAACGGCACCGCGATTGTCAACGCCGATGCGGACATGGCCGAGGCGATTGTCGCTGCCGCCAAGGGGCGCGGCGCCAAGGTCTGGCGCTATGGCGCGGCGGCGGATTGCGAGTTGCGCTTGGTCTCCCGCGAGCCAACCGACGACGGGCAGCGGCTCGCCCTGAACATCCTGGGCCGCGAGGCGCATCTGCACTTGCCCCTGGTCGGCGCCTTCCAGGCCGAGAACGCGCTGGCGGCGCTCGGCCTCGTGCTGGCCGGTGGGGGCGAGCGCGACGCCGCCATCGCCGCGCTGTCGAACCTGAAGGGCGTGCGCGGGCGGCTGGAGCTGGCGGCGGCGCGATCCACCGGTGGGCGGGTCTTCGTCGACTACGCGCACACGCCGGACGCGCTGGTGCACGCGCTGCGCGCGCTGCGGCCGCATACGTCCGGGCGGCTGATCTGTGCCTTCGGTTGCGGTGGTGATCGCGATCCGGGCAAGCGGCCGCTGATGGCCAAGGCGGTCGCAGACAATGCCGACGTCGCGATCCTGACCGACGACAACCCGCGTACCGAGGACGCGGCCAAGATCCGCCGCGAGGCGCTGGCTGGCGCGCCGGACGCGCTTGAAATTGGCGACCGTGCCGAGGCAATCGCCGCCGGCGTCGACATGCTGGAAGCGGGCGACATCTTCCTGGTCGCCGGCAAGGGCCACGAGCAAGGCCAGATCGTCGGGCGCGAGGTGCGGCCGTTCGACGACGCCGGCGTGGCGCGCGCGGCCGTTGCGGCGAAGGAGCAGGCGGCATGAACCGGCTGGGCTTGTGGACGTCGTTGGAAACCTGTCAGGCGACCGGTGGGCGCAGCAATACCGAGTGGACCTGCACCGGCATCGCCATCGACAGTCGTGCGGTTCGCCCAGGCGATCTGTTCGTCGCGCTGGTCGGGCCGAACAACGACGCGCACGATTACGTCGCCAACGCGCTCTCTGCCGGCGCCGTCGCGGCGATGGTGCACCGGCGCCCGGAAGGAGTGCCGACCGACGCG
>CAZVLI010000465.1:0-3977 GCA_964627965.1 uncultured Rhodospirillales bacterium | reverse complement strand
CTCCGGCAAGCACGACTTCAACGAAGTGCTGTTCGAGGACGCCTTTCTGCCCGACAACGCGGTGCTGGGCGAAGTCGACGGCGCCTGGAAGCAGGCGACCTCGGAACTGGCCTACGAGCGCTCCGGTCCGGAACGCTTCCTGGAGACCATCCCGGCGCTGTTCGAGCTGATCCGCGTGCTGGGCCCGCAGCCCGACCCGCGCGGCCGCGAGGGTGTCGGCCGGCTGGTGGCGCAACTGCACACGCTGCGCCGCATGTCGATCTCCGTCGCCGGCATGCTGGCCGCCGGCAAGGAGCCGGTGCTGGAAGCCTCGGTGGTGAAGGATCTGGGCACCAACTGGGAGCAGGCGCTGCCGGGCATCGTCCGCGACCTCGCCGCCTTCGTCGACGAGGACCGGGTGGAGGACTGGGACCGCTTCCTCGACGTCCTCGACCAGATGACCGCCATCGCCCCGAAGCTGACCATCCAGGGCGGCACCCGCGAGATTCTTCGTGGGATCATCGCGCGGGGATTGGGGCTGAGATAACCACCCCCGTCACCCCGGGCTTGACCCGGGGTCCATGCCAAACGCACGCACGGCTTCGACATGGATCCCGGCTCAAGGCCGGGATGACGTATTTGGTTAGGTCCGCGCCTCCAGCCGCACCATCACGCCCGGGTTCGGCCTCAGCGTGATACGGGCCTGCGGGACGATGTGCTGACCGGGCTCGGCGCGCAGACGGTACTTCTGCGCCAGCGTCGCCAGCACCAGCCGGCCTTCCAGCAGCGCGAAGCCGTTGCCGATGCAGATGCGCGGACCGCCGCCGAACGGCAGGTAGGCGTACTTGTGGCGCTGCTTCACCAGTTCGGGGCGGAAGCGTTCCGGATCGAACCGCTCAGGGTCCGGCCACAGGGTCGGGTTGCGGTGCGTGACCCACGGGCTCATGGAGACGATCGACCCGGCCGGAATGCGCTGGCCATCGACCTCGTCGTCCTTCAGCGCCACCCGGTTGATGTTGAACGCCGGCGGGTAGAGCCGCATGGTTTCCTCGAACACCATGCGGCCATACGGCATCGCCTCAAGATCGGCATAGGTCGGCGCCCGGCCGCCCAGCACCGTGTCGAGTTCGGTCTCCAGCTTCTCGCGCACCGACGGGTGTCGATCGAGCATCAGCCAGACCCAGGCCAGCGCCACCGCCGTGGTCTCGTGCCCGGCGGCGAAGATGGTGATCAGCTCGTCGCGCAACTGCTTGTCGGAGAAGCCCTCGCCGGTTTCCTCGTCGCGCGCGTCCAGCAGCATCTGCAGCAGGTCGTCGCGTGTATCGTCCGGGTTGGCCCGGCGCTCGCGCACGATGTCGTAGATCGTCGTCTCGACGGTTTTGAGCGCCTCGCGCGTTTCGCGCCCGTGCAGGCGCGGCAGCCATTCCGGCAGGCCGACGAGGTCGATCGCCGAGACCCGCCCGAACCCTTCGATCAGCGTGGTGATGGCCGGCCCCAGGGTGTCGACCAGGCCGGCGATGTCGCGGCTGAACAGGGCGCGGGCGACCACCGACATGGTCAGGCCCATCATGTCCTTGCCGATGTCGAACGGCTCGTTGCGCCCGGCCCAGGCGTCGAGCATCCGCTCGCTCTCCTCGACCACCACCTCGGCCACGTGGCCGAGCCGGCGCGGCAGGAAAGCCGGCGCGGCGATGCGCCGGTTACGACGCCAGGTGTCGCCTTCCGCCGTCAGCAGCCCCTCGCCCAGCGCCGGGCCCAGGATCTGCCGGATGATCCGACCCTTGTGGTAGTTCGCGTGGTTGCCGACCAGCACGTGCTGGATGTAGTCGGGCTGATTCAGCAGCACGAAATGCTGCCACCCGAGCTTCAGCGTGCTGAACGGGTTGGCGTAGGCATCGGGCCCGTAGACCCCGATGGAATTCTCCCGCAGCGCGCGGATCATGCCGAGCGCGCCCAGCGGGCGGTCGGGCGATGGCGGGCGCGGCAGCGGTTCGAGCGGTTCGGCGGCGGCGATACTCATATCGCCTGCAACTTAGGGCCGCGACACCCCGCCTTCCAGTCTTAGGAACACGTTCGTCGGTTTCCGGCGCCGCCCGCGCAACACCGCCAGCTCGCGCAACTTGTGCAGCCGGTAGAGGTTGCACGGCAGCAGCACGATATGCGCCGCCACCACCGGAAACAGGTCGAGCGTCAGCCCGTAGGCGATGAACGCGGCATTTGCCAGCAACGCCAGCGCCTGCAGGTCCTGCCGGCGCTGCGTGAGCAGGCCGGGCAACGTCGCCAGCGCCGCCGCCAGTCCTATCGCGTCGCCAAGCTCCATCTCATCCGCCCTCCGCGAGTATGTGAGTGTGCCAGGATTGCCACAGGGCAGCCGCGCAACGCTGCGGCATGCTGTAGTCTTGGTTAGG
This sequence comes from uncultured Rhodospirillales bacterium, assembly GCA_964627965.1. Classification (GTDB taxonomy): domain Bacteria; phylum Pseudomonadota; class Alphaproteobacteria; genus JAVKFY01. Next base: position 1,590 of record CAZVLI010000465.1, on the reverse strand, counting down.
ACGCCGGGCGCGGGCGTCGCGATGACGCCTGCGCGCAGGCGTCTCGCGCGTGCGCAGCACAGGACGACAGCCGTGAACCCGGCCCTGGACGAGTTCCTTGCCGATCTCGACGTCAGCCCCGACCGGGCCAGCGCCTGGACGCGCACGCGGCGCTACTTCGAGGGCCTCGGCCTGCCCTGGCTCACCTACGGTCAGATGCCGGTGGGTGCGCCGACGCCCTTCGCCGACCATCTCACGACCACCTTCCCGTCCTGGTACCAGGACTACTACGACAAGGCGCAGGCCGCCCGTATCGACCCCGCCGCCCGCTATCTCAGTCGCCATGTCTCGCCGACACTGACAGGTCCGGACTTCGTGCGGCGCGAGCACCATGGCGAAGACGTCTGGCGCCATCATCAGGTCACGCGCGAGTTCGGCGCCCGCTCCGGCATCCTGGTACCGCTGCGGACCAGCGGCCAGGACCGTTTCGGCACCTTCATCGTCTGCGGCGACGCGCCCGGCGACAGATTCAGAAATTACTATAGAAAGAATAGCCACCACATTGTGATGGCTGCATTTTTCGCAGACGCGAAAATCACGCAATTGGAAACGGCCGCCGATGCCGACGACGTCAGCCTCTCGCCGCGCGAGCGCGAATGTTTGCTCTGGCTGTGCCGCGGCCTGCGCAACGATCGCATCGCCGAACGCCTCGGCGTGTCGAACAAGACGGTGGAACTGCACCTGTTCAACGCCCGGCGCAAGCTGGGGGCGGCGACGCGCGAACAGGCCGTCGCGCGCGCCCTCGCCCTGGCGCTGATCGCGCCCTGAACCGTCCCCTTCGCCGGTCCACCAGCCGTCCATCGAGTCCCCCTTGCTTGACCTCGATGGCGCCAGTGTGCGGTGCCGGCGGGGGCCGGCATAAGCTAGGGATTTTCCTAGGTGTGGGTCAGGACGACTTGTCGTCGTAGGGATTCTTGCCCTTGCGCAGGTGCACGCGGATCGGCACGCCGTCGAGCCCGAAGGCCTCGCGGAAGCCGTTCTGCAGGTAGCGCAGGTAGGAGTCGGGCAGCGCGCCCGGCGCGTTGGTGAACAGCACGAAGGTTGGCGGCCGGCTCTTCGGCTGCGTCGCATAGCGAATGCGGATGCGCCGCCCGGCATCCGAAAGCGGCGGCGGGTGCGCCTCGGTCAGCCCCGACAGCGCCTTGTTGACCTGTGCCGTCGGCAGCCGCACCTGCCAGCGCTCGTAGACCTCGAACGCCGCCTGCATCAGCTTGTCGAGACCAACGCCGGTGAGCGCCGACACGGGAACGAGCGGGACGCCCTTGGCCTGCGGCAGGCTGCGGGTGATCCGGTCGGCCGCCTCGCGCCGCACCGCGTTGGGGTCGGTAACGGTGTCCCACTTCGACAGCGCCACCACCAGCGCCCGCCCCTCGTCCAGCACCCGGCGCGCCAGCGTCAGGTCCTGGCGCTCCAGCGGCGCGGCGGCATCGGTGAGCAGTACCACGACATGCGCGAAGGCCATGGCCCGCAGCGCGTCGGCCGCCGACAGCTTCTCCAGCGCATCGTCGACACGCGCCCGGCGTCGCAGGCCGGCGGTGTCGATCAGTTCCA
>CAZVLI010000464.1:0-3995 GCA_964627965.1 uncultured Rhodospirillales bacterium | reverse complement strand
CCAGGGTGCTTCACACGACCCGCGAGTGGTTGCTCTACGGCATCGAGCCGTCGGCCCCGCACAATGATGACGCGGTCCGCCAGCCCGCCCCGCGCGACATCCCAATACTCGGCACGGCCGTTGGTGGCGACGATGGCGAATTCACGCTAAATGGCGAGATTTCCGGCTACGTTGCGCGGCCTCAACCGCTGGAGACCGTCGAGAACGCATACGCGCTCTACGTGACCGGCGAGTCGATGGAGCCGCGCTACTTCACCGGCGAACTGCTCTATGTGGACCCGAACCGACCGGTCTATCCCGGCTGCTTCGTGATCATCGAATTGCGGGACAGCCGGGCGATGATCAAGCGCCTGGTGCGCCAGAACAGCGATCGTATCGTGGTCGAGCAGTACAACCCCGCCATGACGTTCGATATCCATCGCAGCGAGATCGTCCGTCTGCACCTGGTGGTGCAATCCGGAATGGGCTGACAGAAAACAGCAATTAAACTTGTCAATTTCCTTGTAGCGGTCGCGACGCAATCACTAATCTAAGGTTGCAACGCACCGCAACAGGGAAATGCAGACATGGCTTTCGACCCGTCCGCTCTCAACGTCATCGGCTACGCCCACGGCTTCACGCTGTGGCACTACACCAGCGAAGACGCGGACATCGATGCACCGGACTATTTCGCCGCCGCGCACGACCTCCTGCGACCCGGCGACTTCGTCCTGGCCACCCGCGGACCGCGCCGGGACCGACACGGCATCTACGCGGTCGCCGGTCCGCGCGGCGGCGAACCGGCGCTGACGACGATCTGTGAGAGCGGCGCCTAGCTGTCGACGATGTCGCGGCCGACGCCGAAGTCTCGCCGCGCGGTCGAGATGGTGACCGTGAAGCCGGCAATCACGTCGATCAGGCACATGGTCATGATCAGGAAGAAGGTACCGGTGCCGGCCGGTTCCCAGACCAGGAACTCCACCAGGCAAACCACGAACAGCACCAGCGACAGGACGTGGTCGATAATCGAGGTCGCGGACGACCGCGTGGACTTGAAGATCTCGATGTAGAGCAGCACCAGGCCGGCGGCGAGCAGGACCTCGCCGCCGGTCAGCGACCAGCTGGCGCCGGAGATCAGCCCCACGGTGATCATCGGCGCGGTCAGCGACGCGGGCGCGGCAATCGCCCAGGCGTCGTAGCCGATCACCACCAGCACCAACAACGGTATCGCACCCAACATCGCGCCCCTCCCCGGGCCTACTCGCAGCCGAGCTGGTCGACGGTGTTCTGCACCCGCGCCAGCAGATTGAAATCGGCCCCTTCATACACGTCCACGAACTCGACCAGAACCACGCAGGCCAGGGCATAGTTGCCGACGTTCATCGCCGCCTGCCCGACTTCCAGCATCGCCGTGGTCGCCAGCGGGTGCTCGGGGAACAGCTCGTAGGCTTCCTCCAGGATTGCCATCGCGCCGTCGAGGTTGCCCTGGTAAAGCAGCGAGCGGCCGAGCTGATAGGCCGCATCGGACGCCTCCGGGCTGTTCGGGTAGCTGCCGATCAGTTGCTGGAAGACCTGCGCCGCGGCCGGCAGGTTGCCGGCCTGCAGCAGTCCGTTGCCCTGCGCCAGGAGCTGTCCGGCGCCGGCATTCGGGCCGCTCGGCAGGTTCGTCTGACGCGGCGGCACCACGCCGGCCCCGGCCGGCAGCAGCAATTCCGCGAACACGTACCCGACCGTGCCGTCGTCGAGTTGCACCCGCAGCCAGGTGTCGTCGGCGGTGCTGCCGGTGACCTGGACCTGTCGCCCCGCGGGCACGGTGGCGACGCGGGTGCCGCGCACGTTCGGCCGGTCGCGCACGTTGGCGTTCTTCACGGTCACGAAGGTCTCGTCCATCGTCCGCACCTGCGGCGGCGCGGGCTGCGCCGGCTTCGGTGTCGTGACCATCGCGGTCTGGGTCTGCTGTTTGGTGTCTTGCTTCGGCACGGCACGGGCGGGCGCGGCCGACTTCACCTCGGGCCGACCGCCTTGCGGTACGTCGGCGACCAGCAGCAGCGCCGGGTCGCCGGTGACGGTGGCGTTCTGGGTGCGGCCGAACTGCCGGCGCGCGGCGTAGGTCATCTCCTCGTCGAGGTAGGTGGTGACCTCGGCCAGCGTCACCTTGCCGTCCTTGTCGCCGCCGACGCCGGTATCGGCGGCGCCGTACAACGCGTCCAGAAGATGACGGGTGAACAGGCCATGTCTGGCATCGTCATCCCAACTCGCGAGCTGATCGGCACGCGACGCGGTGAGCACCGTCAGTCCCTTGGCAACCTTGGCGGGCTTGGCCTTCACGTGCACCGGCGAGGCCGACTTCACCAGCGAGCCCTTCGGGCTCTCGCCGGTAAAGCACGCGTCGATGAACACCGTCACCGAGCGCGCCGGAAGCTTGGACAGGTTTGCGTAGAGCGTGTCGACGGCATAGCCGTTGAGTTCCGGTGTCTCGGCGTCCGCATCGACCGGCAGCAGGTAGCCGCGCTGGTCCTGTACGCCGGCCATGCCATGGCCGGAATAGAACACGACGACATCGGAGCGGCCTTCGCGGATCCAGTTGAACAGCTTGCCGCGATGGCTGTTCTGGTTGCCGAAGGTGGCCTCCATCTGCGCCTTGGTGGCGTCGCGCAGATCGATCAGGTTGCCGTCCTGGAAGCCCAGCACGTCGACGACGTAGCGGCGCATCGCATCGGCGTCGTTATGTGCATAGTCGACGTCGGGCACGCGGCCCTGGTAGTCGCGGTTGCCGATCAACACGGCGATGCCGTAGCGGTTCTCCGCCGCCGTCGCCGTGCCACCCAGCACCAGCATGAGTATCAGGCTTGCAAAGGCGCGCATGCCGCCCTCCCTGCGACCCAGGCGTTCAGCTTACCCGCGAAAAGCAAAGGGCGCGACGCTCGCGCGCCGCGCCCTGAGCTCACGTCGTCGAGGGATCAGTCCTCGCTCGGACTGCCCTGATTGTCGCCGGCTTCGCCACCGTCGTTGGCGCCGGACGTGCCCGGCCCGGTCGGCCCGGCCGGCCCGTCTTCCAGGCCCTCGTCCATTTCCTCCGGCGTGGCGCTGGCCGGGGCAGCGGTCGAGTTGGCCGCGACACTGACGGCCTGGCCGGCGGAGACCGACGCCTCGCCGCCGCCGTTGGCGTTCTGCACCGTCACCGTACCCGCCAGCACGGTCACGAGGGTGGCGCCGAGCGGACCGACGGAGATCAGCAGATCGGTGCCGCGGATACCGATCAGCGCCGTCGGCGTCCGCAACTTCACGCCGGACTTGTTGAGCTTGCCGGAGATGAAGCGGAAGGCGCCGCGCGTCATGTTGACGGTCATCTCGCCGGCGCGCGTGCCCGGGTTGTAGACGAAGCTGTCCAGCGTCGCGGTGCTGGCGGAGCCGAGCCGCAACTCGCTGCCGTCGCCGAACATCAAGTGCAGCGCACCGTCCGCGACGGTCTCGACAACCTCGTTGGCGACGACCGCGTCCCGGACGAAGCGATCCTGCTTGGCCCCGCTGGGCGGCGTTCCGTATGCCCACACCTCGACCAGCTGTACCGAGCCGATCGATTGTGCCTGCGCCACGCCGGCCGCGAGGCTCGCGACGAGCGCGGCGGCGCCGATCGTCAACATCTGTCTCATCATGATCTCCTTTACCATCCAGACTTAACCAATCGCCAGGTGGCTGTGGCCAAACAGCGGCGCGAAGCAGCAGGCTTCGCGTAACAGGTCGTGGCGACCGCGCGAAAACACGAAAACGTCAGCCCAGTGGCCGGACACCGCGTAGGCGTCGTGGTCGGGCAGCAGGGCGATGCCGCGCGGCAGGCGCAGGCCGAGCCGGTCGGTGCGCACCACCCGCTTCACCGCGCCGCTGGCGCCGTCGAAGGCGACGACGGCATGGGCCGAGGTGAACACCGCCAGCGCCTCGTCATGCACCGGGTCGTAGACGATGGACTGCCCGCGTTGCATCAACAGCCGGTCCTGGGTCGTCGCGGCACGGCTGAG
>CAZVLI010000463.1:2140-3997 GCA_964627965.1 uncultured Rhodospirillales bacterium | reverse complement strand
CCGCAGCACCTCCACGTCGGTGATGTAGAGGCCGGCCTTCTCGATCACCGGCACCACCTCCGACAGCGCCGGGCAGTAGCCGCCCGGGAAGATGTACTTGTCGATCCACGGGTTGGTGAAGCCGGGCCCGTCGGCCCGGCCGATCGTATGCAGCAGCGCCACGCCGTCGTCCTTCAACAACGACCGGCACTTGTCGAAGAACTCGCGGTAGTGGCCGATGCCGACATGCTCGAACATGCCGACGGAGACGATGCGGTCGAACTCCCCTTCGACATGCCGATAGTCGCGTAGCTCGAACCGGACGCGGTCGTTCAGGCCGGCATTTTCGGCCCGCTCGTTCGACAGCTTGTGCTGCTCTTCCGACAGCGTCACGCCGGTCACGTCGACCTGGCTGCGCTCGGCGAGGTAGAGGCCCAGGCCGCCCCAGCCGGAGCCGATGTCGAGCACCTTCTGGTTCGGTTCGAGCAGCAGTTTGGCGGCGATGTGGCGCTTCTTTCTTGCCTGCGCGGTTTCCAGGCTGTCCTCGGGCGTGGCGAAGTAGGCGCATGAATACTGCCGGTCGGCATCGAGGAAGAGCTCGTACAGATCGCCGGACAGATCGTAGTGATGGGCGACGTTGCGCCTGGCCCGTGGCGCCGGATTGTACTGCGCCAGCTTGCGGCCGAACCGCCGAACGGCGTCGAACATCCGCGGCACCCAGTGCGTCGGCCCCGACCAGCCCAGGTTCATGGCGGCATACTCCATGAAGTCGTAGCAGGTCTTGCCGTCCTCGATGGTCAGGCGGCCGTCGACATAGGCCTCCGGCACCCGCAGCATCGGGTCGAAGAACAACTCCGAATGCAGCTTGCGGTCGTGCAGGCGCAGCGTGATCGCCGGTCCCGGCTCATGTCCGATGAATTTGTGCGTGCGGCCGTCGGCATCAATCACCGTCAGCTCGCCAAGGCGCACTATGCGCCGCAAGAGTCGCGCGAACAGCATCGCTCGTCGCCCCCAAGTTCCACACTCGGCGCGACCAGCGGCGGGCGTTTAACCGACCCGTCCGCTACGCGGTCGCGTCTGAATGTGAAAACTATAAGACGATGCCAGGCTTCGGCGGAAGCCCTTGTTTGCGTTCGTTGATTTGCCGGCTGGTGCCGGCTCAGCCGTCGCTGGGGCGGAACTCGCTGGCGGAGTCGTCGCCAGAAGGGGCGCCGCTGTCGTCCGCGGCGGCTTCCAGACCGGTGCTGTCCTGGTCCTCGCCCTCGTCGTCGTCGACCTCGGCCAGGACGTCGATGCCCTGTGCCTGCAGCGCCGCTTCGTCCTCGGAGCGGGCCACGTTGGCGGTCACGGTGACGGTGACTTCCGGGTGCAGGGAGATGCGCACGTCATGCAGGCCCAGCGTCTTGATCGGCCGGTCCAGCACCACCTGGTTGCGCTCCACCTTGTAGCCGCCGGCGGTGAGGCTCTCCGCGATGTCGCGCGAATTCACCGAGCCGTAGAGCTGGCCCATGTCGGAGGCTTGGCGCACCAGAACGCAGGACACGTCGTCCATGCGGCCGGCAACGTCCTGCGCCTCGCTGCGACGCTCCAGGTTGCGGGCCTCAAGTTCGGCCCTCTGCTGCTCGAAGCGCTTCAGGTTGGCTTCGGTGGCGCGCAGCGCCTTGTTCTGGGGCAGCAGGAAATTACGCGCGAAACCGTCCTTCACACGGACGACATCGCCCATCTGGCCCAGCTTCTCGATGCGCTCCAGCAGCACAACCTGCATCGGCATAACTGTTCTCCTACGCCTGTCGCTCAGCCCTGCACGAACGGCAGGAGCGCCAGGTTGCGGGCGCGCTTGATGGCGCGCGCCAGCTCACGCTGTTTCTTCGCCGAGAC
>CAZVLI010000463.1:0-2130 GCA_964627965.1 uncultured Rhodospirillales bacterium | reverse complement strand
GGCGGCTGGGCACGATCTTGCCGCGCTCCGACACGTAGCGCTGCAGCAGCTTGACGTCCTTGTAGTCGATGGCCGGCGCGCCATCGCCGCTGAACGGGCAGGTCTTGCGCCGGCGGAAGAACGGCCGGCGGACCGGCAACTGGCTGATCTTGACGTCGGCTGCCATCAGTTGTCTCCGCCTTCATCGCGGCGCGGGCCGCGTGGTCCGCGATCGCGGTCGCCCCGATCGCCACGGTCCCGGTCGCCGAACTCGCGGTCGCCACGATCGCGGCTGCGCGAGCCTTCGCGCGCGGCGCGGGTCTGCATCATCACCGACGGGCTCTCGTCGAGCTCCTCGGTACGAATGGTCTGGAAGCGCAGGACGTCCTCGTTCAACCGCAGCTGACGCTCGATCTCGTGGAGGGTCGCCGCCGGCGCCTCCACGTTCAGCATCAGGTAGTGTCCCTTGCGGTTCTTCTTGATCCGGTAGGACAGGTTGCGCAGGCCCCAATATTCGGTCTTGCCAACCTTGCCGCCGCCCTCGGTGACGAGGCCGGTGAGCTGTTCGGTCAGACCCTCGACCTGCTGCGTCGAGATATCCTGGCGAGCGATGATCACGCTCTCGTAATTCGGCATGCGCTGTCGAACTCCTGCTGGCGCTGCGTCCGTTCTGATCGCGCGACGACGGCAACGGGCGCTGCGTAGCAGCCAAACGAAAGCCGGTCACGATCAGGCGGGTACCCGCGGGACGCCCATCAGCACCCCGCGAGGCGCGGCACTTATACACAAATGCCCCAGCGACGCAAGCATTGGCCGAGCCGTCGCGCGCGCTTGATCGCGGCGAGGTCGGCGCCTATGACTTGGCGATGTCACAAGACGGTGCGGCAAGCCCGGTTCAGCGGAGGTAAGCGATGGTCCGAGCGTTCGTTTTTCCCGGCCAGGGCAGCCAGGCCGTGGGCATGGGCCAGGCGCTTGCCGAGGCCGAGCCGACCGCCCGCGAGGTATTCCAGGAAGTCGACGACGCGCTGGGCCAGAACCTGTCGCGTCTGATGTTCCAGGGGCCGGAAGAGGAACTGGTCCTGACGGAGAACGCCCAGCCGGCGCTGATGGCGCTGTCGGTGGCTGTGTTGCGGGTGCTGGAAAAGCAGGGCGGGGTCGATCTCAACGACGCCGCTGCCTTCGTCGCTGGCCATTCGCTGGGCGAGTATTCCGCGCTGACCGCCGCAGGGGCATTGGCGCTCTCCGACACCGCCCGGCTGCTGAAACGGCGCGGCCAGGCGATGCAGACGGCGGTGCCGGTCGGCGTCGGTGCCATGGCGGCCGTCCTCGGCGTCGATCTCGACTTGGTTCGCGAGGTCGCCGAGGCCGCCGCGGAAGGTCAGGTCTGCGACGTCGCCAACGACAACGCCAATGGCCAGGTCGTGGTCTCCGGCAACAAGGAGGCGGTCGAGCGCGCCGTCGAGCTGGCGAAGGATAAGGGCGGCCGCCGCTCGATCCTGCTGCCGGTGTCGGCGCCGTTCCACTGCGCGCTGATGCAGCCGGCCGCCGACGTGATGGCCGAGGCGCTGGAGAAGACCGAGATCGGCGTGCCGCGCGTGCCGCTGGTCGCCAACGTCACCGCCAGCGCTACCTCGGCGCCGGACACCATCCGTGACCTGCTGGTGAAACAGGTCACGGCCATGGTGCGCTGGCGCGAGAGCGTGCTGTACATGAAGGACCAGGGCGTCGACACCCTGGTCGAGCTCGGCGCCGGCAAGGTGCTGACCGGCATGGTCCGGCGCATCGACAAGGAAATGTCCGGCCAGGCGGTCGGCGCGCCGGAAGATATCGAAGCGTTCCTGAAGACGCTGTAGGGGGAGAGGCCGATGTTCGATCTGAGCGGCAAGTCGGCGCTGGTCACCGGCGCATCCGGCGGGCTGGGCGGCGCCATCGCCACGGCACTGGCCGGCGCGGGCGCCAAAGTGGCACTTTCCGGCACCCGCATGGAGCCGTTGCAGGCGCTGGCCGGCGAGTTGGGCGAGGCGGCGGCCGTGGTGCCGTGCGACCTGTCCGACGCCGACGCGGTGGAGAAGTTGATCGGCGAGGCGGAGGCCGCCGTCGGCCAGGTCGACATCCTGGTCAACAATGCCGGCCTGACCCGCGACAACCTGG
>CAZVLI010000462.1:0-4018 GCA_964627965.1 uncultured Rhodospirillales bacterium | reverse complement strand
TCCTGATGAGCGGCCTCGACTACGAGCGCGCGGTGCTGGCCGCCGGTCCGCTCGGCATCATGCAGGCCTGCATGGACGTGGTGGTGCCCTATGTGCACGAGCGCGAGCAGTTCGGCCAGCCGATCGGCCAGTTCCAGCTCATGCAGGGCAAGATCGCCGACATGTACACCACGATGAACGCCAGCCGCGCCTACGTGTACTCCGTGGCGCAATCCTGCGACCGTGGCGAGACCACCCGCAAGGACGCCGCCGGCGCGATCCTGTACGCGGCGGAGAAGGCGACCTGGATGGCGCTGGAGGCGATCCAGGCGCTGGGCGGCAACGGCTACATCAACGAGTACCCGACCGGCCGCTTGCTGCGCGACGCCAAGTTGTATGAGATCGGGGCCGGCACGTCGGAGATCCGGCGCATGCTAATCGGCCGCGAGTTGTTTCTGGAAACTGCATGAAAACAATTATTTGGACGATAGTTCTAACGTTCTGCGCGAGTATTGCGGCGGCGCAGGAGCGGCTGTCCGCCGCCGAGATCGCCGAGACGCTGACCGGCAATACCGCGATCGGCGAGTACCGCGGCACCGTGTTCCGCCAGTACTTCCGCAACGACGGGTCGACCTTCTTTCGCCGCGAGGGCCAGGGCCGTCCCGACGTCGGCAAGTGGCGCACGACCGAAGATGACGAGTACTGCGCCTGGTGGGCGACCAGCGGCTGGTCCTGCTACTGGGTGAGCCGCGTCGGCGACAAGGTGACCTGGCATTTCGAGGACAAGGTCGCCTATCCGGCGACGCTGGTGACCGGCGAGCGGTTGGACTTCTAGGGAGAAGCGAGGCGTGCCCCGAGTTAGCGAGATCGAAGAGGAGGGCGACGACGAGACGCTCGCCCGACAATTCGGCGCCGAACGGGAAATGTTCGGCATGGTTCTGGCCCCCACCAAGGTCATGGCGCACCGGCCGGGCATCCTGCGCGCCGCCAAGGGCCTGTACGCCGCCTGCGATGCCTCCGGCTTGCTGCCGATGTCGCTGATGGCGCTGGTCTATGCGCGCGTCGCCGGGCTCAACGGCTGCCCGTTCTGAGTCGACATCAATTCGTTCCGTGCGCTCGAGAACGATGTCGACACCGCCAAGGTCGCCGCGCTGCCGCAGTGGCGCGACACCGACCTTTTCGATGAAACCGAGCGGCTCGCGCTCGAGTATGCCGAGCGGGTGACGATCACCGACCAGAACGTTGATGACGAGCTGTTCACTCGCCTGCGCGAGCGTTTCAGCGAGGCCGAGATCGTCGAACTGACGGCGGGGATCGCGATGGAGAACTTCCGCAGCAAGTTCAACGCACCGCTGCAGGTCGCCGCGCAAGGCTTCTGTCCGCTCCCGCCGCCGAAGGGCTGAGCTTGCGCGTTGCGCCGGCACGGCTATGTTGGCGCCATGAAGCGTTTCGACAAGACGGCATCGCGAATTAGCCGCCCGGCCTGATCGTCCGGGCCGGGTTCCGCACGCCTGTTCAACGCTTCCCACCGGCGCCAACGCGCCGGCAAACGATATTCCGACATGACAACGCAACGACCGATGCTGCACCTCGTGTGCGGCAAGATCGCCGCTGGCAAGACCACGCTCACCCGCGAACTGGCCGCGGCGCCAGCCACCGTCCTGATCGCCGAGGACACCTGGATGGCGGCGCTGTTCAAGGACGAACTCAGGGAACTGGCCGACTATGTGCGCTGCTCGGCCAAGCTGCGCGAGGCGATGGGGCCTCACGTCGCCGATTTGCTCCGCACCGGCCTCTCGGTGGTGCTCGACTTCCCAGCCAACACCGTCGCCAATCGGCGCTGGATGCGCTCGATCTTCGAGGCCGCCGGTGCAGCCCACACGCTGCACCTGCTCGACGTTCCGGACGAAGTCTGCAAGGCCAGGCTGCGCCAACGCAACGCCAAGGGCGGGCACGAGTTCACCGTGACCGACGCCCAGTTCGACCAGTTCACCAGCTACTACGTGCCGCCGGCGTCGGCGGAAGGCTTCAACGTGGTGATCCGCGGCGCCTGACGGTCATGCCGACTTGCCATAGCCGGGCGCCTGCCGCATCAATGGCGCGTGCAGAGTGAGACCATCGATGAGGCGGAATTCCGCCGCCGGCTGGACGCCCACCTGGCGTGGATCAGTTCCGCGTGGCAGGCCGGCGAGCGGCTGGATCTGCACGGGCTGGACCTGCGCGACTTCGACCTGTCGGCCGGCAACGGCTTCAGCGCCGACTTCGCGGACCTGCGCTGGGCCGACCTGCGCGGTCAGTCGCTGGTCGGGGTGAACTTCTATCACGCCAACATCGTCGAGGCCGATCTACGCGACGCCGATCTCGGCCAGGCGATGCTGTGGAACGCCAATCTGTCGCGCACCGAACTGACCGGTGCGCGCATGGCCGGGGCCAGGCTGGCGCACGCGGTGCTGTGGGAGACGATGGCGCGCGACACCGACCTGTCCGGTGCGGCGCTGCACCAGGCCGACACGCGCCGGGCCAACTTCGCCAACGCCAACCTGGAGGGCGCGATGGCGACGATGGCCACGCTCGACGCCGCCGACTTCGGTCGCGCCAATTGCCGGCGCGCGGTGCTCGACCGGTCGTTCATGCGCGGCACGCTGCTGAGCCATGCCAACCTCGCCGACGCGCGCCTGGCCCAGTGCGACCTCTCCGGCGCCAGCCTGATCGAAGCGAACCTGCGCGGCGCCTGCCTGCAGGGGGCGGTGCTGACCGGCGCCAGTTTGCACGAGGCCGATCTCAGCGGGGCCGATCTCACCGGTGCTTCGCTGATGGACACCCGCGTCGAGGGTGCGCGTTTCGACGGTGCGCTGATGCTGCGCGCCAATCTGGTTTCAGCCGGGCGCACCGAAAGCGAGTTCCCCGGTGCGAAACTGCTGCCTTGAAGATGGCCCGGCCGCCGCGCTTGTGATAACACCGCTCGCGGGGGATGGCCGGTCGAGAGATGAGGGCCGATGACGAACGACGACGGGCTGTTCATCGGCGCCGGCGCCGCGCCGCAATACCTGACACTCAAGCGAGCCAATCGCCACGGGCTGATCGCCGGCGCCACCGGCACCGGCAAGACCGTTTCCTTGCAGATCCTGGCCGAAGGTTTCGCCGCCCGTGGCGTGCCGGTCTTCATGGCCGACGTGAAGGGCGACCTGTCCGGCATGAGCCAGGCCGGCGGCGCGAAGGATTTCCTGCTCAAGCGCGCCGAGACCATCGGCCTGGAGAACTACGGCTTCCGGGGCTTCCCGGTGGTGTTCTGGGACGTCTTCGGCGAGCAGGGCCACCCGGTCCGCACCACGATCTCCGAGATGGGCCCGCTGCTGCTGGCCCGCCTGCTGGAACTCACCGACGCGCAGGAGGGCGTGCTCAACATCGCGTTCCAGGTCGCCGACGACGAGGGGCTGCTGCTGCTCGACCTCGACGACCTGCGCGCGATGCTCACCTTCGTCGCCGACAACGCCAAGGAACTGTCGACCAGCTACGGCCACGTCGCGCGCGCCTCGGTCGGCGCGGTGCAGCGCAAGCTGCTGAGCCTGGAGCAGCAGGGCGCGGAGAACTTCTTCGGCGAGCCGGCGCTGAAGCTCGCTGACTTCATGCGCACCACCTACGACGGCCAGGGATTCGTCAACATCTTGGCCGCCGACAAGCTGATGACGGCGCCGCGGCTCTACGCGACCATGTTGCTGTGGCTGCTGTCGGAACTGTTCGAGGAACTGCCTGAGGTTGGCGATCCGGACAAGCCGAAGCTGGTGTTCTTCTTCGACGAGGCGCATCTGCTGTTCGACGACGCGCCGAAGGCACTGGTCGACCGGATCGCACAGGTCGTCCGCCTGATCCGCTCCAAGGGCGTTGGTGTCTTCTTCGTCACGCAGAACCCACAGGACGTCCCGGACGAGGTGCTGGCACAGCTCGGCAACCGCATCCAGCATGCCCTGCGCGCCTACACCCCGCGTGAGGCCAAGGCGGTGCGGGTCGCGGCCCAGACCTTCCGCCCGAACCCGGCCTT
>CAZVLI010000461.1:0-4019 GCA_964627965.1 uncultured Rhodospirillales bacterium | reverse complement strand
CGAGCCGGCAGCCTTCCTGTTCGACGAGCCGCTGTCCAACCTCGACGCCAAGCTGCGGGTACAGATGCGGCTGGAGATCAAGCACCTGCAGCGCCAGCTCGGCACAACCTCGCTGTTCGTCACCCACGACCAGGTCGAGGCGATGACCCTGGCCGATCGTCTAGTGGTGCTGAACGCCGGTAACGCGGAGCAGATCGGTACGCCGATGGAGGTCTACAACGACCCCGCGACGATCTTCGTCGCCGGCTTCATCGGCTCGCCGGCGATGAACTTCGTCGCCGCGGAGTGGAACGGCGAAAGCGCGGTGAAGCTGGCCGACGGCACGCTGCTGGCGCTGCCGCCCGGCCATCAGAAGGGCAGTGGCGCCGTCACCGTGGGAATCCGGCCCGAGCACATGCGTACCGAGCCCGGCGCCGGCGGCGACGCCCTGGGCCTGATGGTCGATCTCGTCGAGCCGCTCGGCGCCGACACGCTGGTGCACGCCAAGCTCGGTACCGAGACCGTGACCGCGCGCCTGCCGGGCCAGGTCGCGCTGCAGGAGGGCGCGGCGCTGACCCTCTACGTCGATCCCGTTCATATCCATCTGTTCGACGCCGCGTCCGGCAAGCGCCTCTGAGTCATCGGGGAGTCACGAGCCGGGCCTAGAGTTGCCGTCATAAGAAAACGAGGGGAGCCGGTCGCGGAAACGCGTCCGGCTCCCCTTTGTTTGGGTGGCTGCAACAGGAGAAGAGGCAGATGCGGCTCTTGGGAATGGGTGTGGCGTTGGCGGCTTTGCTGGCGCCGATGGGCAGTGCGATGGCGGCCAAGGTGGTCGCCGACCGGATCTGGACCTATCAGCACATTGATGTGGATCCCGATGGCGACGGCGAGGCGCAGGCGGAGATTCCGGCCTACGACGCGGCGCGCCACCGGCTCTTCGTGGTCGGCGAGGATGGTGTCGACGTGCTCGACGCGACGGACGGTTCGTTCATCCGGCGCCTGGACGTTGCCGATCCGACCAGCGTGGCGGTGTTCGGCGACCGCGTCGCCGTGGCGGTGCCGAACGCCAACCCGCAGGATTTCGGCACGGTCCAGATCTTCGACGCGACCAACCTGGACGCGGCGCCGGCGTCGGTGAGCGTCGGCGCGCTGCCCGACATGGTCACCTTCAACAAGGACGGCACCAAGATCCTGGTCGCCAACGAGGGCGAGCCGAACAGCTACGGCCAGATCGACAGCGTCGATCCGGAAGGCTCGGTCTCGATCATCGACGTCGGCACGCTTGCGGTGACCACGGCCTCGTTCTCCGGCTTCAGCGCCGGCGACGCCGGTCTGGAGAACCTGCGCGTGTTCGGCCCGGGCGCGACGCTGGCGCAGGACGTCGAGCCGGAATACATCGCGGTCTCGCCGGACAACACCACCGCGTACGTGGCGCTGCAGGAGAATAACGGCATTGCCATCGTCGATATCGCCACCAGCACGGTGACCGAGATCGTCCCCCTCGGCTTCAAGGATCATTCCGCCGACGGCAACGGCCTGGATCCCAGCGACCGCGATGACGACGGCGATACCGATATCCACATCAACACGTATGCCAACCTGTTCGGCATGTATCAGCCCGATGCCATCGCGGCCTACGAGGTCGGTGGCCAGACCTACATCGTGACCGCGAACGAGGGCGATGCCCGCGAGTATGACGGCTTCGAGGAAGAGGATCGGGTGAAGGACCTGACCCTCGACTCCGGTGCCTTCCCCGATGCCGCGATCCAGGACGACGACCAGCTCGGTCGACTGACGGTCACCCTCACGCTCGGCGACCTGGAGCCAGATGGCGAGTACGAGGAGCTCTATGCCTTCGGCGGGCGCTCGTTCTCGATCCTCGACGAGAACGGCGCGATCATCTGGGACAGCGGCGACATGATCGAGCAGATCATCGCCGCGCTCTTTCCTGAACTCTGGCAGGACGGCCGCAGCGACAACAAGGGGCCTGAGCCGGAGGGCGTGACCATCGGCTTGATCGGTGACCGCTACTTCGCCTTCATCGGCCTGGAGCGGACCAGCATGGTGATGATGTTCGACATCACCGATCCGATGAGCCCGTTCTATCTCGACACCATCTTCACCGACGGCGACGTCTCGCCGGAGGGTCTGGCGTTCTTCGACTATGGCGACAAGTCGTACCTGGCGGTCTCCAACGAGGTCTCCAGCACCACGTCGCTGTACCAGATCATCGTGCCGGAGCCGGCGACGCTGGCGCTGTTCGGTGGCGGCGTGCTCGCGTTGTTCGGCTTCCGCCGCCGGCGCTGACCGCGTTGCGCTCATAGCGGGGTCGCGATGGGCCCGCGCTCTCGTTCGACCGCGGTCGTTCGGGGCGCGGGCGCTTGCTCTTGTGAGGTCTATAGGTCGAACAGGCTGCGGAGCGCGGCGCTGTAGTAGAGCGTGGCGGCGCCGAACACCGTACCGAAGCCGAAGGCGATGAAGGCGGGGATGATGATCGCCGGCCACAGGCGGCGGAACTCGGCCGGCGAAACCATGCCGAGCAGGCGTCCGCCGATGCCGGACAGCACGTAGCCGACCACCAGGATGCCGAAGGCCGGCATCGCGATCAGCGGTACGATCTCGCGCAGCACCCGCACGGCATTGCCGACAAGAACATCGGCGACGGTGATCTGCACGGTGACCGGTCGCGGTACCTTGGCCCGCAGCACGGCCTCCACCGGTATCGCCGCCGGCGGCGGCGTCATCATCTCGGCCAGCGTTGGCGCGTATTCCAGTGCCGCCGTGCTGCGGTTCTCCCACAGCAGCCGCAGGTTGATGCCCAGGTCCTGGCGGAAGTAGTAGGCGGTCAGCGCGAACCAGCCGGCCGACGCGAGCAGCGTGAGCAGCAGCAGCCAGCGCCGCCACCGTCGGCCGAAATGGCGCCGGTCGTCATTGTCCGGCCGCGCCAACGCCATGCTCACCGGTTCGCCTCCGCTAGGTGTCCGAGCGGACCTTGACGTAGCTGCCGGGCGCGTCTTCCAGAGCCGGCGCCTTGTCCGATCCGGGCTGGCGCGCGGCGACCTTGCGGCCCGACTGCTTGGCGACCCATGCGAGCCAGTTCTCCCACCACGATCCGGGCTGCTGCGTCGCGCCGGCGAACCAGTCGTCCGGCGCTGGCGGGTTCTCCTTGTTGGTCCAGAACCCGTACTTGCCAGCCGAGGGCGGATTGACGACGCCGGCGATGTGACCCGAGCCGGCCAGGGTGAACTGCACCGGGCCCTTGTAGAGCTGGGTCGCGACGTACGTCGCTTTCCAAGGGGCGATGTGATCTTCCTTGGTCGACAGGATGTAGATCGGGATGTCGACCTGGCCGAGGTCGATCGACACGTCGCCGAAGCTGAGCCCGCCCGGCTGCGACAGCAGGTTCTCCTGGTACATGTTGCGGAGGTAGTAGAGGTGCATCGCCCGCGGCATCCGCGTGGAATCGGTGTTCCAGTACAGCAGGTCGAACGGGAAGGGCTCCTTGCCGAGCAGGTAGTTGTTGATCACGAACGACCAGATCAGGTCGTTGGCGCGCAGCATGTTGAAGGTCGTCGCCATGGCCGAGCCGTCGAGCACGCCGCCTTGCTCGTCCATGCGGTCTTCCAGGTTCTTGAGCTGCTCGTCGTCGATGAAGATCTCCAGCTCGCCCGGATCGGCGAAATCGACCAGCGCGGTGAAGAAGGTCGCGGCCTTCACCCGCTCGTCGCCGATCGCCTTCATATAGGCCAGCGAGGCGGCCAGCAGGGTGCCGCCCAGGCAGTAGCCGATCGCGGTCACGTCCTTCTCGCCGGTCGCGGCTTCCACGCCGTCCAGCGCCGCGAGCACGCCCTCGTGCATGTAGTCCTCGAAGGTCTTGTCGGCGAGGCTGGCGTCCGGGTTCACCCAGGAAGCGACGAAGACCGTCAGCCCATGGTCGACGGCCCACTTGATGAACGAGTTATCCGGACGCAGGTCGAGGATGTAGAACTTGTTGATCCACGGCGGGAAGATCACCAGCGGCCGGCGGTGCACCTTCTCCG
>CAZVLI010000460.1:0-4024 GCA_964627965.1 uncultured Rhodospirillales bacterium | reverse complement strand
GTGGGAATTCCCGCAAGGCTGCTCAGCGTTAACTCGCTGTTATCCACCATCTGCTGAAGTGCAGTCGCCATTCCTTCAACGACTGTGCCATAGCCAGCATTCATGCCAGGATAGCTATCCATCGCCAATGGAAACTCTGGGGTAACGGCTATCTGAGCGCCCAGAACATCCTTACCATACTCTGAGGCCGTCCCTGAGCTACTGATGACATCCGAACCAACGCTAAAGCCGGTCAGGATCGTGTTTAGCCTACTCGCGAACTGCGTCTCTGCGGTTTGGTTGTTGTGGTAAATCGAAAAGTCTTCTGATCGACCATTCCCGTTGAGGTTGAAGAACTCATGCCAATCGAATAACAAGTCAACGCGGCTTACGTCCGTGGAGATGGCCGACTTAACCGCTGCTATCTGTCCTGAGCTGGTGGTTATCCAATCCCTATTGGGGTCCTCATCTACGGCCTGCTGCACGTCACCGACATCTCGTGGCGGCGCATCAACCACCCGTCCGAGGCGGTCGCCATCGGCGCCACGGTGAAGGTGCAGGTCATCAAGGTCAATCCGGAGACGCAGCGCATCAGCCTGGGCATGAAGCAGCTCGAGGCCGATCCGTGGGAGGGCGTGGAGGCGAAGTACCCGCCGCGCGCCAAGTTCGTCGGCCGGGTCACCAACATCACCGACTACGGCGCCTTCGTGGAGCTGGAGCCGGGCGTGGAAGGCCTGGTGCACGTGTCCGAGATGAGCTGGACCAAGAAGAACGTTCACCCGGGCAAGATCGTCTCCACCTCCCAGGAGGTCGAGGTGATGGTGCTGGAGGTCGATCCGGAGAAGCGCCGCATCTCGCTCGGCCTGAAGCAGTGCCTGGACAATCCGTGGGAGCGGTTCGCCGCGACCCATCCGGTCGGCACCGACATCGAGGGCGAGATCAAGAACGTCACCGAGTTCGGCCTGTTCGTCGGCCTGGACGAGGACCTGGACGGCATGGTGCACATGTCCGACCTGGACTGGAACAAGTCCGGCGAGGACGCGATCCGCGACTACAACAAGGGCATGACTGTGAAGGCGCGGGTGCTCGACATCGACGTCGCCAAGGAGCGCATCAGCCTCGGCATCAAGCAGCTCGATGGCGATCCGTTCGCCTCGGCCGACAACCTGCAGCGTGGCCAGATCGTCACCTGCGAGGTGTCCGCGATCCAGGACAACGGCATCGAGGTCACCGTTGGCGACGGCATGCGTGCCTTCGTGCGCAAGGCCGACCTGTCGCGCGATCGATCCGAGCAACGGCCGGAGCGTTTCGCCGTCGGCCAGAAGGTCGATGCCCTGGTCACCCAGATCGACCGCGCCAGCCGGCGCATCAGCCTGTCGATCAAGGCGCGCGAGATCCAGGAGGAGAAGGAGGCGGTGGCCCAGTACGGCTCGACCGACTCCGGCGCCAGCCTGGGTGACATCCTCGGTGCCGCGATCAGCCGCGCCCGTCAGCAGGCCGAGCAGGACGGCTCGGACGATGACGGTGGGGCCGATGCCGACGCCGACGCCGATGCCGAGAGCGACGGCGACAAGGCCGAGTAAGGCGGACCGGTAGCCGGCGGGCGGCGCGCGATGGCGCTCGACGCGGAAGCGTTGCTCGACCGGCGCCGCCAGCGCCGCCGGCTGGTGTTCTGGCGCGTCGCGACGGTGCTCGCCGTCGCGGCTGCGCTGGTCGCCGGATTGGCCCGCTTCGACGGTCTGTTCGGACTTGGCGGGCCGCATATCGCCCGGCTCTGGGTCACCGACATCATCGTCGACGACCAGCAGCGTACCGACGCGATCGACGATCTCGTCGAGAGCGACGACGTCGACGCGGTCGTGGTCCGTATCGACAGCCCGGGCGGCACGCTGTCGGGCAGCGAGGAACTCTACCTGGCGTTGCGCCGGCTGGCCGAGCGCAAGCCGGTGGTCGCGGTGATCGGCGGTGTCGGCGCGTCCGGCGGCTACATGACCGCGATCGCGGCGGAGCGCATCTTCGCGCGCGAGAGCACGATCACCGGCTCGATCGGTGTGATCCTGCAAACGATGGAAGTGACCGAGCTGCTGGGCAAGCTCGGGATCAAGCCGGAAGCCATCAAGTCGAGCCCCCTGAAGGCACAGCCGTCGCCCTTCGAGGAGATGGACGCTGCCGCCCGCGCCGCCACGCTGGCGACGGTCGAGGACAGCCACGCGCTGTTCGTGTCGATGGTCGGCGAGCGGCGCGGCCTGGACGGCGAGGCGCTGGCGGCGGTCACCGACGGGCGTGTGTTCACCGGCCGGCAGGCGCTGGCAAACCAGCTGATCGACGCCATCGGCGGCGAGCGCGAGGCGCTGGCCTGGCTGGCCGAAGCGCACGATGTCGACCCGGACTTGCCGGTGCATGACGTCGACTGGCGCGAACCCGGCGAGATGCTGTCCGAACTCGGCACGTGGGTTTTCGGAAAACCGTATTCATTTGAAAGACTTACACTTGACGGGCTAGTGGCTCTCTGGCACCCTCGTGGGATGTAACGGGGGACATCTGGGGGATCAGGTCGTCGGTTACCGGTCGGGCGCGGGTATTGGGTAAACCTCTAGCGGACCGACTCGTCGCCAGGACCTTCGGGAGAGCAGCCACGCGGCGTCTACCATGATCAAGTCAGAACTCATTGCCCGGCTGGCGGAAGCCAACCCGCATCTCTACCAGCGCGACGTCGAGCGCATCGTCACCGCGATGTTCGATGAGATCACGCAGGCGCTGTGCCGCGGCGACCGCGTCGAGCGGCGTGGCTTCGGCGCCTTCTCGGTGAAGCAGCGGCCGGCGCGCACCGGGCGCAACCCACGCACCGGCGCCACCGTCCACGTCGCGGAGAAGCACGTGCCGTTCTTCAAGACCGGCAAGGAACTGCGCGAGCGGCTGAACGAAGACGAGGCGGAAACGACCGAGCCCGCGGCCTAGGCTGCCCGCGTCCGGTTTTCGCGTGCCCCGCTCGGGGCCAGAGGGAAGGAACACATACGTGCTGCGACTGCTGGCCTGGCTGATCCTGCTGCCGCTGCTGCTCGTCTTCATCGCCTTCGCCGTCGCCAACCGGCACACCGCCCTGGTCTCCTTCGATCCGCTGCCCTACCAGGCCGAGCCCAGCGTCTACGCGTTGGTGCTGTGCGGCATCTTCATCGGGCTGCTGGTCGGCGGTACCGGCGCCTGGATCCGCGGCAGCCGCTGGCGCAAGCGCGCACGCCTGGCGGAGCGTCGCGCGGTGCGCGCCGAGGCCGATCTGGAGCAGTCGCGCGAACAGGCCAAGCAGGCGTCCGCGGCAAGCGACCGCCCGGCGCTGCCGACGGCGGCCTAGCGCAAGGTGCGTTACTTCTCCGCCGAGCAGGTCGACCGCGCGCTCGACTACGCCACCCTGGTCGATCGGCTGGGCGAGATGTTCTCGGCCGGTTGCGAGGTGCCGCTGCGCCACCACCACCAGGTCACCCGCGCCGACGGCACCGAAGGCACGCTGCTGCTGATGCCGGCGTGGCAGGCGAACGGTCCCATTGGTATCAAGGTCGTCTCGGTCTTTCCGGAGAACGCGCGGCGCGGCAAGGCATCGGTGCTGGGCAGCTACCTGCTGCTGAACGGCGATACCGGCGAACCGGAGGCCTTTCTCGACGGTGTGCGGCTGACCTTGCGGCGTACCGCCTGTGCCTCGGCCCTGGCGGCGCGCTACCTGGCCAAGCCGGACGCGAAGTACCTCCTGATGGTCGGCGCCGGCGCACTGGTGCCGCACCTGATCGGCGCGCACTGCGCGGTGCGGCCGATCGAGGAAGTGCTGATCTGGAACCACCGGAAAGAGCGCGCGCGCGAACTGGCCGAAGGACTGTCGGCGAAGCTCTCGATCCGGGTCGACTGGACGGAGGAACTGGCCGGCACCTGCGGCGACGCCGATATCATCTCCTGCGCGACGCTGGCGGTCGATCCGCTGGTGCAGGGCGACTGGCTGCGGCCGGGCGTGCACCTGGACCTGGTCGGTGCCTATCGGCCGGATATGCGCGAGGCGGAC
>CAZVLI010000459.1:0-4033 GCA_964627965.1 uncultured Rhodospirillales bacterium | reverse complement strand
TGGGCCGACGCATGGACGGCTCGGAACTGTTCGCCCTGACGTCGCCGCTGATCACCACGTCGTCGGGCGCGAAGATGGGCAAGAGCGCCGCCGGCGCGATCTGGCTCAACGAGGACCAGCTCCCCGCCTACGACTACTGGCAGTTCTGGCGCAATACGGAGGACGGCGACGTCGGCCGCTTCCTGAGGCTGTTCACCGAGCTGCCGCTGGACGAGATCGCCCGGCTGGAAAAGTTGGACGGTGCGGAGCTGAACGAGGCGAAGAAGATCCTGGCCAACGCGGCGACCGCGATGGCGCACGGCGAAGCGGCGGCGGCCGAGGCGGCGGAAACCGCGCGGCGGGTGTTCGAGGAAGGCGGCGCCGGCGAGTCGCTGCCGTCCATCGAGGTACCGCGCGCGGAGCTCGAAGCCGGCGTGGCGCTGTTCCAGTTGCTGAACCGCGCCGGCCTGTGCGCGTCGAACGGCGAGGCCCGGCGCCTGATCAAGCAGGGCGGCGCGCGGATCAACGACGAACCGGCCAAGGACGAGATGCGTCAGGTCTCGTTAAGCGATCTCGGCGACGACGGCGCGGTCAAGCTCTCCGCCGGCCGAAAGAAGCACGCGCTGGTCCGCGCCGTGGCGTGATCGGCCGGTGCAGCCCGGGCGGGATTTGCTCTAACATCGCCGCGAACGACACATAACGCAGCAGGGACAACGCATCATGGAAGTCGCCCTCAGCCCGATGGAATTCGCCCGGCGCGCGCGCCGGCTGTACCCGGAACGCGAAGCCGTCGTCGACGGCGACAAGCGCTTCACCTATGCGCAGTTCCTGGAACGCTGCGATCGCTGGTCGGCGGCGCTGCAGTCGCTCGGTGTCGGCCAGGGCGACCGGGTCGCCTACATCGCGCCGAACACGCACGCGCACCTGGAAGCCTACTACGCCGTGCCGCAGATGGGCGCCGTGCTGGTGCCGATCAACTACCGCCTGCTGCCCGACGACTTCGAGTACATCGTCAACCATTGCGGCGCGAAAGTGCTGTGCGTGCACGAGGACTACCTAGAAGCGGTCGACGGCATCCGCGACAAGCTGTCCGGTGTGGAGCACTTCGTGGCGCTGGAGGGCTCGGGCGACGGCTGGCTCGACTACGAGACCACGCTGGCCAAGCACGGCCCGGACTACGCCAAGGTCGACATCGCCGAGACCGACCTGCTGACGATCAACTACACCAGCGGCACCACGGCGCGGCCCAAGGGCGTGATGATCACGCACCGCAACGCCTACGTGAACATCATGGGCACGCTGGCCCATCACCACCTGACGCCGGCCGACCGCTACCTGTGGACGCTGCCGATGTTCCACGCCAACGGCTGGACCTTCACCTGGATCAACACCGCGCGCGGCATGGCGAACATCTGCCTGCGCCGGGTCGAGCCGCCGCTGATCTTCCAGCTCATCAAGGACGAGAACATCACCATGTTCTGCGCCGCGCCGACGGTGCTGATCGGCATCGCCAACGCGCCGGCCGAACTCCGTGAAGGCGCGCCGCGCGGCGTGCGGCTGTTCACCGCCGGGGCGCCGCCGGCCGCGGCCACCATCGAGCTGGTCGAGCGCGAGCTGGGCTGGGAGTTGACCCACGTCTACGGGCTGACCGAAACCGCGCCGCTGATCACCTTCTGCGAGCCCGTGCCGGAGCACCGCAACCTGCCGCTGGACGAGCTGGCCAAGATCAAGTCGCGTCAGGGCGTCGAGCTGATGAGCTCGGGCGAACTCCGCGTCGTCGACGAGGACGGCAACGAGGTGCCGCGCGACGCGGAGACGCTGGGCGAGATCACGGTGCGCGGC
Source organism: uncultured Rhodospirillales bacterium (assembly GCA_964627965.1). Lineage (GTDB taxonomy): Bacteria > Pseudomonadota > Alphaproteobacteria > JAVKFY01. The sequence goes on along the minus strand of CAZVLI010000459.1, from coordinate 2,212 downwards.
AACGTGGTGATGAAGGGCTACTACAACGACCCTGACGCCACCAACGCGGCGATCAAGGACGGCTGGTTCCATTCCGGCGACGCGGCGGTGGTACACCCCGACGGCTACGTGGAGATCCGCGACCGCTTCAAGGACGTGATCATCTCCGGCGGCGAGAACATTTCCTCGGTCGAGGTCGAGGGCTGCCTGCTGCGCCATCCGGCGGTGCAGGAAGTCGCCGTCGTCGGCATGCCGCACGAGAAGTGGGGCGAGTCGCCGCATGCCTTCGTGATCTTGCGCCAGGGCAAGGAATCCACCGAGGACGAGCTGAAGCTGCACGTGCGCGACAACCTCGCCCACTTCAAGACACCGCAGTGGGTCAGCTTCGTGGAAGAACTGCCGAAGACCGCGACCGGCAAGGTGCAGAAATACGTGCTTCGCGGCGGCAAGGCAGGCATCACGCGGCAGTAGTCCTGCCGGCGGAGAACTGATCTGGATCAAAGCCCGACCTGCCCTGACGCGGCAGGATTCGGGCCATGAGCCAGATCTCTCCGTCCGTCGCGGCGACGCTGAACCGGCAGGTGCCGCGCTACACCAGCTATCCCACGGCGCCGCACTTTCATGCCGGCATCGACGCCGAAACATACGCGACGTGGCTCGGCGAGATTCCGGCGGGCGCATCGGCATCGCTCTACCTGCACGTGCCGTTCTGTTCCGAGATGTGCTGGTACTGCGGCTGCAACACCGCCGTGGTGCGCCGCTACAAACCGATCGGCGACTATGCCGGCCTGCTGTGCCGCGAGATCGACCTGGTCGCCGATCGCATCGGTCGCCGCCAGCCGGTGCGACACATGCAATGGGGCGGCGGCACGCCCAGCCTGCTGTCGGCCGATGACCTCGACCTCCTGTTCGAGACCTTGCGGGCGCGCTTCGACGTGGCCAACGACGCCGAGATCGGCTTCGAGATCGACCCGCGCACGCTGACCCGCGAGGCCGTCGATGCGTTGGTCGCCTGCGGCGTCAATCGCGCCAGCCTCGGCGTGCAGGACTTCGATGCCCGCGTGCAGCAGGCCGTCAACCGCATCCAGCCCTACGAGATGACGGCACAAGCAGTCGAGTGGCTACGCACCGCCGGCATCCAGGGCATCAACTTCGACCTGATGTACGGGCTGCCTTACCAGACCACGTGGGGCGCCCTGGCGACCGCCGAGCAGGCGCTGAGCCTGCGTCCGGACCGGATCGCGCTGTTCGGTTACGCCCACGTGCCGTGGATGAAGCCGCACCAGAAGCTGATCCCCGAGGAAGCTCTGCCCGACGTCGCCGAGCGGCACCGGCAGCAGAACGCCGTCGCCGATCGCCTGCGGGCGGCGGGCTACGTACAGATCGGCCTGGACCACTTCGCCCGCGCCGACGACCCGATGGCAGCGGCGTTGGCGGAAGGCGACCTGCACCGGAACTTCCAGGGCTACACGACGGACGATGCTGACGTGCTGATCGGCCTCGGGGCCTCGGCCATCGGCACGCTGCCCGCCGGCTACGTGCAGAATGCGGCCAGCGTGCCCGAATACCGCGCGGCGATCCGCGAGGAGCATCTGGCCACCGCACGCGGGATCGAGATCGAGCCCGTCGACCGCATGATCGCGGAAGTCATCGAAAGCTTGATGTGCAATCTCGCCGTCGATCTCGACACGGTTTGCAGTCATCACGCCATCGACGCGACGGCGCTGGCCGCAGGTCTCACCGGCGTCGATGAACTGGCCGCGCAGGGCGTGGTTACCCGCGAGGGCCATTGCATCACCATGACCGAGGTCGGCCGGCCGTTCGTGCGGCTGGTCTGTGCCGCCTTCGACCGTCACCTCGCCACCGGCAAGGGAAGGCACGCGGCCGCCGTCTAGCGCAGGTTGGGCCGCTCGCGCTCGGGCAGCGGTTCGCCGCCGCCGGCCGCCGCGCCGCCCGGCGTCAAAGCGTCGACCAGCCGCCGGAAGATACCCGGCGCCAGCACCGTCAGCGGGTTCACGTTCACCGACGGGCTCTCGGCCGGGCCGACCATGCGATAGGTCACCGCGAAGACGCCCTCGCCCTTCCCGCCGACGAGAATGTCGCCGATCACCGGGATGCGGCCGAGAATCTGATTTAGCGTATAGGTCGGCACCAGCGTGCCGGCGAAGTCGATCTCGTCCGTGGTCCGGTCATAGCTGCCGGCCACCGTGAGGCCGATATCCGGCCCGACCGC
>CAZVLI010000458.1:0-4036 GCA_964627965.1 uncultured Rhodospirillales bacterium | reverse complement strand
GAGGTCGGCGGCAAGACGGTGACGATCTCCGGCTTCGCCAAGGGCTCCGGCATGATCGCGCCGGACATGGCGACGATGCTGTGCTTCGTCTTCACCGACGCGAAGCTACCGGCGCCGGTGCTGCGCACGTTGGTGAAGTCGGGCGTCGACCGCTCGTTCAACGCCATCACCGTCGATGGCGATACTTCGACCTCCGACACCGTGCTGCTGTTCGCCACCGGCAAGACGCGCCACAAGCGGATCGACAAGGCCACCGACCCGGCGCTGGCCGGATTCCGGGCCGCGCTCGACGACGTGCTGCTCGACCTGGCGCATCAAGTCGTGCGTGACGGCGAGGGCGCCTCGAAGTTCATCGAGATCAATGTGAAGCGGGCCGCGAGCGCCGCGTCGGCGCGCAAGATCGGCCTCACCATCGCCAACTCGCCGCTGGTGAAGACGGCGCTGGGGGCGGGCGACGCCAACTGGGGCCGTATCGTCATGGCGGTGGGCCGCGCCGGCGAGCCGGCCGACCGCGACCGGCTGTCGATCTCCATCGGCGGCGTGCCGATCGCCATCGACGGCTATCTCAACCCGGACTATCGCGAAGAGACCGTGGTGCCGCACATGAAGGGCGAGCACATCGTCATCGACGTCGACATCGGCGTCGGACGCGGCAAGGCGACGGTGTGGACCTGCGACCTGACGCACCAGTACGTCTCGATCAACGCCGACTACCGCAGTTGACCAGGATCGTCCTCGTCGCCGCCGTGGCGCTGGTCGACCCGGACGGCCGGGTGCTGATCGGCCAGCGGCCCGAGGGCAAGCACATGGCCGGCCTGTGGGAGTTTCCCGGCGGCAAGGTCGAGGCCGGCGAGGCGCCCGAAACCACACTGATCCGCGAGCTTGACGAGGAGCTCGGCATCGACGTCACCGCGTCGTGCCTGGCGCCCTTCACCTTCGCCAGCCACGCCTACGACGATTTCCACCTGCTGATGCCGCTCTACGTCTGCCGACGCTGGACCGGCACGCCGCGGCCGCTGGAACACACCGACTTGAAATCGGTCCGCCCGGCGCGCCTGGGCGAATATCCGATGCCGCCGGCCGACAAGCCGCTGATCGCGATGCTGCGGGACCTGCTTTAGCGCCCGAACAGCGAGCCGATCGGCATGGCATAGGTCAGCACCAGCTGTTCCGAGCCGGGGTTGTCGTCGCCGATGCTGGCGTTGCTCAGGTGGTTGATCGCCAGGCCGAGCCGGCTGCGGTTGTCGAAGCGGTAGGAAATCTCCGCCTGCGAGCGGAATTCCAGCACGTGGCCCAGGTCCAGGCCGCTGCCCTTCAGGTAGGCGCCGGGCGCGAAGCTGAACGAGGTGACGATGCGCCGGCCCCAGAAGATATCCAGCATGATGCCGGCGTAGATGTAGCCGGAGGCGTCTGAGGTCCCCATCACGCCGACGATCGGCTTCAGATGCCAGAATTTCCAGTCGGAGCGGTACTCGATCCCGGCCAGTGCCGCCGGATCCTTGCGCTTGTTGACATCGAAGCCGCCGACGCCGAACGCCAGGAAGGCGGGTTCGTCGTCCGCGCGGGCCGCCGATGTGACGATGGGCGACGCCAGCGCCAGCAGCAGCGTCAGAATCAGCAAACGGGCGGATTTCCCGCCAAGTCCATCTATATTCAAGCGCAATGGAGGACTCGTGGCTGTAGCGACTCGGGCGCCGAAGTGTAGGCGAAGTCCGTCGCCGGACCAAGGCGGCTGGCTTGCCGCCGCCCGGCGGGTTGCCGATACTGCGTTGCCGCCAACCGTTCATGGAGCTGGCATGCGCCTGGCGCTGTTGCTGATCGCCCTGGTCTGTCTGCCGATGGCCGCCGGCCGCGCCAATCAGAGCGCGGACGAGGTGTTTGGCGCGTATCATGCGCTGGTCATCGGCATCAACGAGTACCAGCACCTGCCGAAGCTGGAGACCGCCGTCGGCGACGCCGAGGAGGTCGCCAAGGTCCTGGAGGACCGCTACGGCTACCAGGTCCGCAAGCTGATCAACCCGAACCGCTACGACCTGGTGCGCATGCTCAACACGCTGCGCCAGGAGATGGGGCCGAACGACAACCTGCTCGTCTACTACGCCGGCCACGGCATCCTCGACCGCGATACCGACCGCGGTTTCTGGTTGCCGGTCGACGCCGAGCCGGACAACGAGGCCAACTGGGTCGCCAACGAGACCATCACGTCCAACCTCGGCGCGATGCTGGCCAAGCACGTGCTGGTGGTCTCCGACAGCTGCTATTCCGGCACCCTGACCCGTGCCGTCGACGCGACCCTGAAGACAGGCTCGGAACGTGACGAGTGGCTCAAGCGCATGGCGCAGAAGCGTTCGCGCACGGCCATGGTTTCCGGCGGTCTGGAGCCGGTCTCGGACGCCGGCGGGCGCGGCCATTCGGTCTTCGCGCGCGCCTTCATCGACCGGCTGAAGGAACTGAACGAGCCGGCCGACACCACCAGCCTGTTCACCGGCGTGAAGACCCAGGTCGTCGCCAATGCCGACCAGACGCCGGAATACTCAACCATCCGCAAGGCCGGCCACGAGGGCGGCGACTTCCTGTTTGTCCCGATCAACGTGCAGGTCGCTGCCGCGGCACCGGCGCCCGCCCAGACCCAGCAACCGGCGGCGCAGACCCGAAATGGAACCGCCGCGGCGCCGGCCGCCAACGCGCTGACCGTCGAACTGGCCTTCTGGGACGCGATCAAGGACAGCACCCAGGCGGCCGACTACCGCGCCTATCTCGACACCTACCCGCAGGGCCGCTTCGCCGCCCTGGCCGAAGCCCGGGTCCGCCAGTACGAGACGGTGCGCGACAGCGGCGCCGACCTCAACGCGTCCCAGAGCGACGATAAGCCGGCCAAGGACGCGGCCGCTGACGACAAGGCCAAGAACGACAAGCCCAAGAACGATAGTCCAGTTCAGGTCGCCGCACTTGCCGACTACCAGGGCAAGTGGCGCGGCGCCGGCCGGCCGACCCTGGGCAAGGCCGGCTGCGGGCTCGGCAAGCTGGAACTCACCGTCGAGGGCGACCGCGTGACCGGCCGGATGAAGGTCGGCCGCCGGAACTTCAAGGTCTCCGGCGGCATCGGCGAGGGCGGCAGTTTCGTCGACGTCGTCGCCGAGGGCGAGAGCGGCACCAAGCTCAAGATCGAGGGCAAGCTCCAGGGCGGCACCTGGGACAACCCCGATTGCACCGGCCAGTTCAGGCTCTCCAAGGCCGACGCATTCTAATCCTGGCGGCATGACGACTTGGGCCGACCATCCGGCTGCGCCGGCGGCGGGGAGCGAGCTTTGTGCGCTCGACGACATCGCCGAGCCGGGCGCCCGCGAGTTCCGCTTCGGCGAGGTGCCGACGCAGCTTCGCCTGTTCGTCGTCCGTCATGAGGGGCTGGTGCGAGCCTATCGCAACCTTTGCCCTCACCTGTGGCTGCCGCTAAACATACGTCCAGACCAGTTCCTGGGGCCGAACGGCAGGGCGCTGATGTGCCGCAAGCACTTCGCCCAGTTCGACGTGGCCAGCGGCCGTTGCATCCAGGGGCCCTGCGCCGGCGAGGCGCTCGAACCGATTCCGATCGATCTGGTCGATGGCCGGGTGCGGATCGCCGCCGGCACGAATGACGGAGAGTGAGTGACATGACCGACGCCTTCATCTGCGACGCCACCCGCACCGCCATCGGCCGCTATGGCGGCTCGCTGGCCAAGGTTCGGCCCGACGACCTGGGCGCCGTGCCGCTGAAGGCTTTACAGGAGCGCAACCCGAACGTCGACTGGGACAAGGTCGACGACGTGATCTTCGGCAATGCCAACGGCGCCGGCGAGGACAACCGCAACGTCGCGCGCATGTCGGCGCTGCTCGCGGGCCTGCCGGAAAGCGTGCCCGGCGCCACCGTGAACCGCCTCTGCGGTTCGGGCATGGACGCCACCGGCATTGGCGCGCGCGCCATCAAGGCCGGCGAGGGCGACCTGTCCCTGGCGTGCCGCACCAGCGGGTAGCCGGTGTAGTTATAGGTAACGGCGAG
>CAZVLI010000457.1:0-4047 GCA_964627965.1 uncultured Rhodospirillales bacterium | reverse complement strand
TGTTCAACGGCGGCTACACCAGCCGCAGCGGCGCGACGCTGATCGTGCCGGAACTCTGCGCCGAGGCGCTGCGCCTGGCCGAGTTGCTGACCCGGCATCCGCGCACCGCCACCGGCGAGGCCTTCGCGCTGGCGGCGCTGATCGCCTTCCAGCACGCCCGGCTCTCGGCCCGCACCGACGCCGAGGGCGGCCTGATCCTGCTGCAGGACCAGGACCGGACGCTCTGGGACCAGGACCTGATCGCGCGCGGCTTCGTCCACCTCAGGCGCGCCCGCGAGATCGCGCGACCGACGGCGCTGCACCTGGAAGCCGCGATCGCCGCGACGCACGCCGCCGCGCCCAGCTTCGCCGACACCGACTGGCGGTCGCTGGCGCACTTCTACGACGTACTGGCCGACATGAAGCCGACGCCGGTTGTGCGCCTCAACGCCGCCATCGCGGTCGCCTTCGCCAACGCTCCGGCCGATGGCCTGGCCCGGCTCGACGCCCTGGCCGAAACGCCGAAGCTGACCGGCTATGCGCCCTTCCACGCCGCGCGCGGCCACCTGCTGCGCGAGCTTGGTCGCGACGACGAGGCGGCGGCGGCCTACGCGGCGGCACTGGCCTGTCCGGTGAACGATGCGGAACGGACGTGGCTGGAACGCCGCCGCGACGCCTGCTACGGAAGGCCATGACCGTCCGTATCGAGCCCGCCGGCGACGGCGACCGCCCCACCATCGAGCGCTTCGTCGCCGCGATCCAGGAACACGAGCGCGAAACCGTCCCGGAATTGCGCCCCGGCGCCGAGATCGCCGCGTCATATGCGAACAAGGTCCGCGAGATGGTCCGGACGCGTGACGGCGTCCTGCTCCTGGCCCGGGACGGCGACACGCCCGTCGGCTTAATCGCGGCCTGGAAGGACACAGACGACGACCCGCTGTTGCAGCCGGAATACCGGGAACACGGCTACGTCTCCGATCTCTACGTCGCCGAGTCCCATCGCCGACGCGGCATCGCCCGTTTGCTCGTCGCGGCGGCCGAGACGGCCATGCGGGAACGAGGCTGCCGACGACTGTCCCTCAGCGTGAAAGCCACCAATGCCGCCGCGCTGGGGTTCTACGAGGCCGATGGATTCCGGCCTTACGAACTCTCGATGTGGAAGCGGCTGGACTGATCCGGCTAAGCTAACCGACAAACCAAACCGACGGGACGCCGCCATATGGCCGACAAAGCTTGGCAGGACCAGCTCTACGAGCACCTGCGCGCCAACGACTTCACGCTGTTCTGCTACGTGCCCGACGCGGGGCACAAGACGCTGATCAACCGCTCCATCGAGGATCCGGACGTCACCTCCGTGCCGCTGACCACCGAGGCCGAGGGCGTGCCGATGCTGGTCGGGCACTATCTCGGCGGCGGGCGCGGCGTGCTGCTGATGCAGTCGTCCGGCGTCGGCAACTGCGTGAACCAGTTCTCGCTGGTCCGCATCGGCCGTTTCCCGTTCATCACCCTGGTCACCATGCGCGGCGAGTTCGGCGAGCAGAACGCCTGGCAGGTGCCGATGGGCCAAGGCGTGGTGCCGGCGATGGAAGGGCTCGGCATGCATTGCCTGCACGTCGACCAGCCCGACGACGTCGTCCCGACGCTGACCGCCGCCATCGGCATGGCCTACAAGTCGAATGCCGGCGTCGGCGTGCTGCTGGGCCAGAAGCTGATCGGCGCGAAGGAGTTCTGAGCATGAGCGAGCCCCGCACCCTGGACCGCAAGATCGTCGTGCCGAAGCTGCTCGGCGACACCTCCAACATGCTGATCGTCACCGGCCTGGCCGGCGCCGCCAAGGACGTGGCGCACTACACCCAGGAAAGCGCCAACACCTTCTCGCTGTCCGGCGCGATGGGCGGCGGCATCCCGATGGCCTTCGGCCTCGCCATCGCGCAGCCGCAGCGTCGCGTGCTGGGCGTGACCGGCGACGGCGACCTGATGATGTCGATCGGCATCCTGTCGACCATCGGCATCATGCAGCCGGCCAACCTGGCGATCCTGTGCGTCGACAACGGCCACTATGGCGAGACCGGCTACCAGGAAGGCCACACCAACCGCGGCGTCGACCTGGAAACGATCGCGCGCGGCTCCGGCATCGCGGTCACGCACACCGTGACCACCGAGGACGACATCCCGGCCGCCGCCGCCTCGCTGCAGGCCTCGAACGGCCCGGTCTTCGTCTGGGCCCGCGTGAACACCGAGCCGCCGCCGGCCTACAAGCGCAACTTCGACGCGGTGGAGCGCAAGGCGATCTTCCGTCGCGCGCTCCTGGGGCATGCCTGATATGTCCAATGGCGTTGGCCGGTCAGGTTCCTGATCGGCTACACTTTTCCCATCGGTCACAACGCCAACCGATGGGAAACGCCAATGGACCATGTCCGCTATATCGACAAGACGACGGCGTACTACCTGAGCCAGGGCTACGAGAAACCGTATGTCTGGGCAAAGAACGATAGTGCGCCGTTCACCCCGCTGACGAAACCGCTGAAGGACTGCCGGCTCGGCCTGCTGTCGACCAGCGAGCTCGCCATCCGCTTCGACCCGGAGACGGAAGAGAACCCGATCACGGAAGAGGGCTTCCGCTCGGTCTACGCCGTCCCGGCCGACACGCCGACGGAGAAGTTCTACAGCCGCACCTCCAGCTTCGACAGCTACGCGACGACGCTGGACGACGTGAACAGCTTCTTCCCCGTCGACCGCTTCCGCGAGGCGGTCGCCGACGGCACCTTCGCCTCGTTCCCGGACCGCCTCTACGGCTGCTACAACAACTACAGCCAGCGGAAGGTCCTGGAGGAAGAGGCGCCGAAGGCGCTCGCCTGGGCGCGCGAGGACAATGTCGACGCCATGGTGCTCGTCCCGGTTTGACCGGTGTGTCATCAGACCGTGAGTCTGATCGCCCGCTACCTGGAAGAGCACGGCATCCCGACCGTCGTCATCGCCACCGCCCGCGACATCGTCGAGACCTGCGCGGTGCCACGCCTGCTGTTCGTCGACTTCCCGCTGGGCAACCCCTGCGGCGAGCCCGGCAACGTGGCGCAGCAACGCGAGTTGTTCGGCAAGGCGCTCGACCTCCTGGTCAACGCCACGGAGGGCCAGACCACCTGGGAAGCCGGGTACGAATGGTCCAAGGGCGAGGCCTGGAAGGAAAAGATCTTCACCGAGGAGCAGCCGTTCCTATCCGGTGAAGCCAAGGAGAAGTGGCTGGCACGCAAGGAGGCGTACCGGCAACTGAAGAAAGAGGGCAAGCTGTAGGAACGCCGCCGTCACCCGTTGATCCCGGCTCTACGGGCGGGATGACGACTTTGGAGAGGTTTGGAGCAGCAATGCCCGAGGTCACCGTCTACACCACGCCGTTCTGCGCGCCATGCGAGCAGCTCAAGCGGTTCCTCGCCGACAACGAGGTCGCGTTCAAGGTGCGCGACCTGATGATGGACGAGGAGGCGCAGGACCGGCTGGAGGCCAAGGGCATCCGCTCCACCCCCGCCCTGGAAGTCGACGGCGAAATCTACGCCGGCGACACCCTGTCACCGGACAAAGTACGTGAGCTATTGAGCCTGTAGCGCCGTTTCCGTCATGCCCGGACTTGATCCGGGCACCCTGTCGACCCGTCCCTACTCCCGCCCCAGCGCCGCCATCAGTTCGCGCCATTCGCGTGGCGCCAGACCGCTGTCGCCCTGGGTGACCTGTTCGCCGGCGAGCATGCGTTTCACCACGTCCATGCCAGTGCGCGACAGGTGGGTGTCGCCGAGGACGTATTCATCGAAGGCGCCGTAGACCGCCGGCACCCAGGCCTGCACCACGTCGAGGATGGCCTCGGCGTAGACGCGGATTTCGTACTGCGCGTGCGGGTCGGCGCGCAGCGACAGGAAGCGCAGCAGGTTCCACAGGTCGCACTTCCAGTACCACTGCGTGTAGATAGACAGCGGCAGGTTCATCCGCGCCAGTTCCCGCGCCAGCCCCTGCTGACCGTCTTGCGACAGCATCTCTTCGTAATGGTCATAGGCCCGGCCGGCATCGGCCTTCAGGATC
>CAZVLI010000456.1:0-4067 GCA_964627965.1 uncultured Rhodospirillales bacterium | reverse complement strand
TGCCACGCTCTTCCTTGACCACCTGCACCAGAAGAATCTGCCGGCGCTTGATCACTTCCTGGATCTTGTACTGGTTCTTCGGGCGGGAGCGGGGGCGGGGCACCTCATCCAGCGCGTCATCGCCGCCGGCGGCTTCCGGCGCGTCGGCCGGCTTGTCGTCGTCGCCGCCGTCGGACTCGGCCTCGACGCTGGCATCTTCCGTGGCTTCCGCGGCGGCGCTGGCCTCGCCGTCGCCGGCCTCGCTGTCTTCGGACTGGCCGTCCTCGGCTTCGGCTTCGGTCTCGTCGCCGTCGGCCTTGGCGGTCGCGGCGCCGTTCTCGTCGTCGTCCTCGGCGGCGGCGTCCTCGGCCTGCTGCGCGGCTTCCTCGGCCAGCAGCTGGCGCCGGTCCGCGACCGGGATCTGGTAGTAGTCAGGGTGGATTTCGTTGAACGCCAGGAACCCCTGGCGGTTGCCGCCGTACTCGACGAAGGCGGCCTGCAGCGATGGCTCCACCCGCGTCACCTTGGCGAGGTAGATGTTGCCCTTCAGCTGCTTCTTGGTGGAGGTCTCGAAGTCGAATTCCTCGACCCGATTGCCACGCATGACGACAACCCGCGTCTCTTCCTGGTGAGTCGCGTCGATCAGCATTCTTACTGTCATTTTATCGCCCGGCGCGCGCTTGCGGCGTGCCGGTCCCTTCGCTCAGCGAAGCCTGTGGCGAGGGTCTCGACCCACCGAACGGTCAGCCTCTTGGTGTCGGCTTGGCCAGGGTGGGGAAAACACAACATCACGGCCGCCCGGAAAAAGAGCGGCGAAAGCTTCGGTCTGGACCTACATTACCCGCGTCCGCCTGGCCCGAGGCTGGTGGTCGCGGAGGTTGAGTGCCGTCCCGCGCCGGTCGCGAGCTTTGTTGCCGACCGTCGCGGTTACGGAATTTCACGCGGCGCATCTTACTGACACTGACATGGAACAACAAACGAATTATCGCAGGCTCCAAGCGCTTCCATGGCGAAGATATGGTATGTTGCGGCGGCGATGATGACAACATTTGCGATTGTGTTACGCTTGCTGACGGCGGCGGCCGGGCTGTTCGCGACCTTGCTCGCGATCCTGGTTGCGTCCACGGCTGCGTTCGCCACGGCCGCCGTGGTCGACATTCGCTCAGGCCTGCATCCCGACAAGACCCGAGTCGTCGTCGAGCTGACCGAGAAGGTCGATTTTCAGGTCTTTACACTGGCCGACCCTTATCGCGTGGTGGTCGACCTGCCGGAGTTGGACTGGCGGGTGCAACCGCGTGCCGATGTCGCTCGAGGACTGGTCGGCAACCTGCGTTACGGCGTCTTCCGCCCCGGCACCTCGCGCATCGTCCTGGACGCGACAGGGCCGGTTGCCGCGAAGGCGCTGACGCTGCCGCCGGGGCAGGGCGGCAGTCACCGACTGGTGCTGGACCTGCGGCCGATCGATCGCGCCACCTTCCTGGCCGGCGTGCAGCCGCCGAAGCCGCCACCGGCGGTGGAACTGCCGCCTGACAACAGCGGTCGTGGCGACGGCAAGCACGTGGTGGTTGTCGATGCCGGTCACGGCGGCGTCGACCCCGGCGCCATCGGCATCGACGGCTTTCACGAGAAGGACCTGGTGCTGACCTACGCGCTGGCGCTGCGCGACGCGCTGGCCGCGACGGGACGCTACGAGGTGATCCTGACCCGTACGCGCGACGTGTTCCTGCCGCTGCGCGAGCGGGTCGCCGTCGCGCGCCGGTCCAAGGCCGACCTGTTCATCTCGCTTCATGCCGACAGCCTGCGCGACAGGTCGGTCGGCGGCGGCGCGGTCTACACGCTGTCAGAAACGGCATCGGACGACGAGGCGGCCGACCTCGCCGCGCGCGAGAACAAGTCCGACCTGATCGCCGGCGTGGCGCTGGACGTGCAAGACGACGAGGTGGCGACCATCCTGATCGACCTGGCGCAGCGCGAGGCGATGAACTACGCCGCCCGCTTCGCGCAGACCCTGGTGAAGAAGATCGGGCCGATCCGGAAATTGCGGACCCGCCCGCATCGGTTTGCCGGCTTCCGCGTGCTGAAGGCGCCCGACGTCCCCTCGGTCCTGGTCGAGCTTGGCTTCATGTCGAATGTCGAGGACACGCGCTACCTGCGCTCCGTCGCCGGCCGGCGCGGGGTCGTGGGCGCCGTGGTCCGGGCCATCGACCAGTATTTCAGCGATCCGAAAATCTGAGGCCGGTTGCCGAAATTTCGCCATAACGTTTCGCGATCTATATTGGGCCTTCAACGGCGTGCGTAACCGGGATCGGGTAGTGTCCGGAACATGTTGAGATTCATCGGCATTTCGCTTTCGTTGATGATGCTCGCGGGCATCGTCGGCGGCGCCTTCGCCGCCTTTGTGCTGTGGAACTACGCCCGCGAACTGCCGGACTACCGCCAGCTCGCCGACTACGAGCCGCCGGTGATGAGCCGGGTTCACGCGGCCGACGGAACGCTGATCGCCGAGTATGCGCGCGAGCGGCGCCTGTTCGTGCCGATCGAGGCGATCCCCAAGGTGGTGGTCAACGCGTTCCTGTCGGCCGAGGACAAGACCTTCTACCAGCACCCTGGGATCGACCTGCCGGGCATCGTCGGCGCGGTGCTGATCAACGTGAAGAACCTGGGCACCGACCGTCGCCCGGTCGGCGCGTCGACGATCACGCAGCAGGTGGCGAAGAACTTCCTGCTGACCAACGAGGTCTCGCTCGCGCGTAAGGTGAAGGAAGCGATCCTGGCGTTCCGCATCGAGAGCGCCTTCTCCAAGGATCGCATCCTCGAGCTCTATCTGAACGAGATCTATCTCGGCTTCGGCAGCTACGGCGTCGCCGCGGCGTCGCTGAACTACTTCGACAAGTCGCTGGACGAGTTGACGGTGCCGGAGGCGGCGTTCCTGGCCGCGCTGCCCAAGGCGCCGACCAACTACCATCCGATCCGCCGACCGGAGGCCGCGCGCCAACGCCGCGACTGGGTGCTCGGCCAGATGGCCGACAACGGCGTGATCGACGACGCGGCACTGCGGGCCTACCGCGAGTTGCCGCTTGAGATAAACCAGCCCGAGCCGGCGGAATCGGTGAATGCCGCGAACTTCGCCGAAGAGGTCCGCCGCCAGATGGTCGACCGCTATGGCGACGATGGGCTGTACGAAGGCGGGCTGTCGATCCGCTCCACGCTGGACGGCCGGTTGCAGCAGATCGCGCACGAGGAACTGCGCAAGGGCCTGCGCGACTACGACCGCCGGCACGGCTGGCGCGGCCCCATCGCCAGCCTTAGTGATGCGCAGCTTTCCGGCGACTGGGCCAAGGCCGTGGTGGAGGTGCCAGAGCCCGACGGCCTGCAGCCGTGGCAGTTGGCGGTGGCCCTCAAGGTCGGCAACCGCGATGTCGAGATCGGCCTCGCCGACGGCAAGCGCGGTCTGATCCCGTTCGACGAACTGCGCTGGGCGAGGCCGTGGCTGGAAGGCCAGTTCCTCGGTCCGTCGGTGCGCAGCGCGCGCGATGTCCTGGACGTGGGCGACGTCGTCGCGGTGGAGCCGGTGGTCGACCTGCGTGCCGAGGAGGACCGCCCGGCCGGCGAGTTGCCGCAGTTCAGCCTGCGCCAGATACCGGACATCAACGGCGCCATCGTCGCCATGGACCCGCATACCGGCCGCGTGCTGGCGATGGTCGGCGGCTATTCCTACGCCGCCAGCCAGTTCAACCGCGCAACGCAAGCGCAGCGCCAGCCAGGCTCCTCGTTCAAGCCCTTCGTCTACGCCGCCGCGCTCGACCACGGCTTCTCGCCGAACAGCCTGGTGCTGGACGCGCCCTTCGTCCTCGATCAGGGCGATCTGGGGGTCTGGAAGCCGGAGAACTACACCGAAAAATTCTACGGTCCCAGTACGTTGCGTCTGGGAATTGAGAAATCACGTAATCTGATGACGGTCCGTCTGGCGCAGGAAATCGGCATGCCGGCGGTGATCGACTACGCCCGCCGTTTCGGCATCGTCGACGACATGCCGCCCTACCTGCCGATGTCGCTGGGCGCCGGCGAAACCACGCTGATCCGCCTGA
>CAZVLI010000455.1:0-4071 GCA_964627965.1 uncultured Rhodospirillales bacterium | reverse complement strand
GCTGGCGATCGCGGAGTATCTGCACGAGACCCACCCGAAGGCCGGGCTGTTGCCGTCCAACCGGGCGGCGCGGGCGCATTGCCGCTCGGTCAGCGGCGAGATGCACAGCGGCTTCTACAACCTGCGCTCGGCGTTGCCGATGAACCTCAAGGCGCACTACCCGAAGTTCCGCGTCTTCGCCGGCGCGCGCCCGGATATCGATCGCATCGCGGAGATCTGGCGCGGTTGCCTGGAGACCTACGGCGGCCCCTACCTGTTCGGCGGCCTGACGATGGCCGACGCGATCTACGCGCCGGTCGTCACCCGCTTCCGCACCTACGACGTGAAGCTCGACGAGGCTTGCGATGCCTACGCCAAGACGATCATGAACTGGCCGCTGCTCGCCGAATGGATCGAGGCGGCCAAGCGCGAGCCCGACGAGGTCGAGGAACTCGACGCGGAGTTCTAGTCGCACCTCTCTTCACTCAGCTTGTCATGCCCCGCTTCATGCGGGGCATCCACGTCGGGCCGCCGCGGACGACGTCGAGGCTCCGGGACGTGTCTCCGACGTACCTGGTCCCGAGCGCCGGCGGCGGCCGAAGGACGTGGATGGCCCGGACAAGCCGGACCATGACGGGGTTGGCGGTTGGGGGCGGGTTCCCAATGCTGCCGCGCCTCAGCCAACAAGCCCGTTTCGACGGCGATCCACTTTCCTGTCGGCGCCGCAAGCCCTATAGGTTGGGCGCTCATGCCCTCGCTCGCACTACTTGCGCCCGCGCTGTTCGTCCTGGTGGTCGGGACGGCCTTCATGTCCGGCATCTTCGGCATGGCCGGCGGGATCGTGCTGATGGGCGCGCTGACGCTGTTCCTGCCGGTGCGCACGGCGATGCTGCTGCACGGCATCACGCAGTTCGCGTCGAACTTCTGGCGCGCCTTCGTCTGGCGCCACTACATCTCCTGGCGCGTGCTGTTGCCGTACTTCCTCGGCTCGATCACGGCATTGGCGTTGTTCGCCTGGGTCCGCTACGAGCCGGAGAAGGCCTGGGTGTTGCTGGCGCTGGGCATCGTGCCGCTGATCGGCTTCGTGCTGCCGGCCCGGTTCGCGCCGGACGTGGAGAAGGCCCCGGCGGCCGCGTTCTGCGGCTTCGTCATCGCCGCCATCATGATTGTCGCCGGTGTCGCCGGGCCACTGCTCGACGTGTTCTTCGTGAAGTCGAAGCTCGACCGCCGTGCGGTGATCGCCACCAAGGCGACGACGCAATGCGTCGGCCACACCATGAAGCTGACCTACTTCGGTGCCGTGGTCGACATGTCCGGCGGCTTCGCCGACCTGCCCTGGTGGCTCTACGCCGGCTGTATCGTCAGCGCGATGATCGGCACCACTTTGGCCAAGGGCATGCTGGAACGCATGAGTGACGTGCAATTCCGCACCTGGACCCAGCGCATCCTGCTGATCATCGGCATCGTCTACCTGAGCCAGGGCGCCTACAAGCTGACGCACCCGGAGGCGCCGTCGGCGCAGGCCGAGACGCGCTAGGCGTAGCGTTCGCGCGCCAGTTTCGCGCCGGCGCCCAGCGCGGCCAGCTTGGCCATCGCCAGCTCACGGTCCATCGGCGCCATGCCACAGTTGGTGCATGGGATCAGGTGCTCCTTCGGCACGTACTTCAAGGCCAGCTCGATGGTGTCGGCGACCTCCTCGGCCGTCTCGATCTCCGGCGAGGCGACATCGATCACGCCCACCAGCACGTCCTTGCCTTCCAGCAGACCCATCAGTTCCGGCGGCACCTTGGAGTGGATGCACTCCAGCGAGACCTGGTCGATGCGGCTCCTGGCCAGGGCGGGGAAGAAGTCCTCGTACTGCCGCCAGGTCTCGCCCAGCGTGCCCTTCCAATCGATGTTCGCCTTGATGCCGTAGCCGTAGCAGATATGCACTGCAGTCTTGCAGGTCAGCCCGTCGACGGCGCGGTGCAACGCCTCGATGCCCCAGCCGGGCACCTCGTCCATGTAGACGTTGAAGGCCGGCTCGTCGAACTGGATCACGTCCACGCCGTCGGCCTGCAGGCCCTTGGCTTCCTGGTTCAGCAGGTCGGCGATGGCCATGCCCATCTTCACCTTGTCGCCATAGTGACGGTCGGCAATGGTGTCGACGATCGTCATCGGCCCGGGCAAGGTGAACTTCAGCTTGCGCGAAGTGTGGGCACGGGCGATGCGCGCCTCCGTCTGGTGCGCGCGGTCCTTGAGGCGCAACGCGCCGGTCACCTGCGGCACCTGCGCGTCGTAGCGGTTGTTGCGGATGCCCATGGTGACCTTGTTCTCGAAGTCGATGCCGTCGAGAAACTCCAGGAAGCCGTGCACGAAATGCTGCCGCGACTGCTCGCCGTCGCAGACGATGTCGATGCCGGCGTCTTCCTGCGCCTTCAGCCAGAACAGCGTGGCGTCGCGCTTGGCCGTCGCCAGATCGTCGCCGGAGGCGCGCCACTGCGGCCACAGCTTGTCGGTTTCCGCCAACCAGAACGGCTTCGGCAGGCTCCCGGCGATGGTGGTCTCGAACATGGCATTTTCCTCCCTGCGGAAATGATGCCAGAGAATGCACGGCGTGGCGAAGTCCTTGCACGGGGACGGGCGCCGGTGCACGGTCTGCGGCCATGAGATCGGGGGTCGACATCGTTCGCCGCGCGGCCGCGGCCGCCGTTGTGCTGTGCCTGGCGGCGCCGGCCGCGGCGCAGGACGACCATGGCTTCGCCAGTTTCGTGCTGGAGAACGACTTGTTCGCCGGCTTCGACGACGACTACACCAACGGTATCCAGCTTTCCTACCTGTCCGGCCCGGAATTGCTGCCGGACTGGGTCTACAAGGCCGCCGACGAGCTGCCGGTCTGGCTCACCGCCGGCGAGGTGCGCGCGACCGTGTCGCTGGGCCAGGCAATGTACACGCCGGGCGACATCACGCTGCGGAACCCGCCGCACGACGACCGGCCTTATGCGGGCTGGCTCTATGGCGCGATCGGCCTGATCGCCAAGACGGACAAGACCCTGGACCAGTTGCAGCTCCAGGTCGGTGTGGTCGGTCCGGCGGCGCTGGGCGAGCAGGCGCAGACCTACGTGCACGAGGTCATCGACTCACCGCGTCCGCGCGGCTGGTCGAAGCAGCTCCACAACGAGCCTGGCGTCGTCCTGACCTACCAGCATAGCTGGCACGCCCTGACGGTGGGCGATGACCAGGGTCTGGCGCTCGACGTGACCCCGCACATCGGCGGCGCCATCGGCAACGTCTTCACCTATGCCAACGCCGGCGCCACGGTGCGGCTCGGCTGGAACCTGCCGGACGACTACGGCCCGCCGCGTATCCAGCCGGGCCTGCCGGGCAACGGCTACTTCGCCAATCACGGCGACCTCGGCTTCTACGTCTTCGCCGGTTTCGACGGCCGGCTGGTCGGGCGGAACATCTTTCTGGACGGCAACACCTATGGCGCCAGCCGCAGCGTCGACAAGCGCGTGCTGGTCGGCGACATGCAGGTCGGCGCGGCCCTGACGTGGGACCGCTTTCGCCTGGCCTACACGCACGTGTTCCGCAGCGAGGAGTTCGAGAACCAGGGCGGCGAGGACGCCTTCGGCGCGGTGAGCCTGACGGTCAGGTTCTAGCGCAGCGTTTCCATCAGCCGGATCAGCAAGGCGGTGCGCTCGGTCAGCGACGAGTAGTAGACGTACTCGTCCAGCGTGTGCGCTCCGGCGCCGTCCGCGCCCAGCCCGTCCAGCGTCGGTACGCCCATCGCGGCGGTGAAGTTGCCGTCGCTGCCGCCGCCGGAGAAGGTGTCGTTGAGCTCGAAGCCGAGCTCCGCCGACAGCGCCCGCGCGTGCTCGAACAGCGCCGTGATGCCCTCGTCTTTGACATAGCCGGGCCGGTTGGCGCCGCCGGTGATCTCCAGCCGCATGTCCGGCCCTTCCGGTTCCAGCGCCCGGATCTTCGCCACCAGCTCGTCCATGCGCGGTACGTCGGGCGCGCGGATATCGACCTGGAAGGTGCAGGTCTGCGGGATCACGTTGGTCGCGGTGCCGCCCTCGATCAGGCCAACCGAGGTGGTGATCTCGCGCT
>CAZVLI010000454.1:0-4073 GCA_964627965.1 uncultured Rhodospirillales bacterium | reverse complement strand
CAGCTTGCGCGCCTGCCGGATGTCGGCACGGAACTCGTCCGGGCTCTGCGTGTCGACGCGCACGTGCGCCATGCCATGGCTGGCCAGTTCGTGGCCTTCTGCGACGATGCGCCGGATCAACGCCGGATAGCGCTCCGCCACCCAGCCCGGCGTGAAGAAGGTGGCCTTCACGTCGGCCTCGTCGAACATGCCGAGCAGCAGGTCGACATTGCGCTCAACCCGGCACGGAATGCTGTCCCAGTCGGCGCGGTCGATATTCTGCGAGAAGGCGTGGACCTGGAAATAGTCCTCCACGTCGACCGACATCGCGTTCATCAGGCGGCCGGTGTCCGCGGCGCGCACGGGCGCGACCGGCGTGGCGGCCGGGCTCGGCGCCGCCGGTGAGGTGCGCAGCGTGGCGGTGTCAGCGTGCGTCGGGCTCGTGCTCGTCATCGCGGCGACCTTGCAGGTACTGCACGGCAATGCGCAGCGCCTTCTTGATGATGCGTTCATGCAGACCGACGTAGTCTTCCAGCACGTCGATCCGGCGAAGGACGTCGTCCAGTTCGGTCCGATCGACACCGCCGGCAACGTGGCTGCCGTTGGCCGGCATCGACGTGTTCTCCGGCGCCGGACCGTTGGTCGGTACCTTGACGGTGATCGGCCCCATCTGCGCTTCGCCCGGCCTCGGCCCGGCTTCCACCGCCTCGACCAGATCGCCGACGCCGTCGTCGAGGATCTGGCGCGTCTCGTGCTCATGCTCCTCGGCGACCTGATGCACGATCGCACCGTCGATCCGGTGGATCTCCTCCAGGAAGCCGTAGAGCAGCAGGCGCGAGCACAGCGTGTTGATGATGCGCGGCACGCCGCCGGTATGCTCGTAGATCGCCGAGAAGGCGTCGTCGGTGAACACCGGGTCGTTCTGCCAGTCGGCCAGCTTCAACCGGTGCTCGATATAGTCGCGCGTCTCGCGCTCGTTCAGCGGCCCCAGGTGGTAGGAGGCGATCACCCGCTGGCGCAGCTGGTCCAGGTCCTTCGACGCCAGCAGGGTGCGGAACTGCGGCTGGCCGAGCAGGAAACACTGCAGCGGCGTGCGGCCCTCGATCTGGAAGTTGGAGAGCATGCGGAGCTCTTCCAGCGTCGGCACCGACAGGTTCTGCGCCTCGTCGACCACCAGCAGCGCATGCTTACCCTCACGGTGGAACGAAGTCAGCAGCGTCTCCAGACGGCGCAGCAGCGACGCCTTGTCCACGCCCTCGGCCTCGATGCCGTAGGCGGAGCAGACCATACGCAACATGTCGTCGGCATTGAGCTGCGTGGTGACGATCTTGGCGGCGACGATCTCGTCCGGATTCAGCGTCGCGAGCAGGTGGCCGACCATTGTGGTCTTACCCGCGCCGACCTCGCCGGTGATGATGATGAAGCCCTCGCCCTGGCCAATGCCGTAGGTCAGGTGCGCCAGCGCGCGGCTGTGCACGCTGCTGCCAAAGAAGAATCGCGGATCAGGCGTCAGCTGGAACGGGAGCGTGGATAGCCTGTAAAAATCCGCATACATTAGGTGCTGTTAAAACGTCTTCCTTACCGTGACAACAACGGAATTCTCGCTCAGCGTGTTGTCACCGGGGCCATCGGTGGATCGCTTCAGGTGCTGCACACTCAAGCCGGTGCTCAGGGTGTCGCTCAGGTTGTAGTCCAGCGAGCTACCCACCTGATACCGTCGACTGTCAGCACCGATATTGTCTGCGGTATCAGAGAAGGAACCGTTAATCGACAACCGCAAATCAGGCCACAGCTGACGAGAAAAGCTGCCGCTCACACCAGCGGTCGTCGTGTCGCGCGGCGTCAGGCTGCCGTCGGTATCGCGGCGGCTGACGAACCACGACACATTGTAGGTATTGCGCAGGCGGCTGCCCGACAACCCCATGCGGAACACGCGCGAGCGGAAAACGACGTCGGTGAAACTCTGATCGAAGCCCGGCGCGCCGGGCTCGATCGGGAGGCCGGTGCGGGTGTCGATGAGATTACCCAGCGGATCGACCCCGACGAACTCGAACGGATCGGATTCCAGTTCCTGCTGCGTCGTGACGGTTTCGCTGTACGAGCCGTTCACCCGCAACGCCGACGAGACGGTGTAGCTGAAGGAACCGTCATAGGTGGTGTCGTCGAAACGCCGCCCCGTGCTGAAGCTGAGGCTGCTGCGCGGTCCGGGCCGCAGATCGACGCCCACGAGCCAGTAGGTGCCGTCCCGGCTGTCGCCGCTGAGCGAGTTGTCGCTGAACCGATCCATGCCGACGCGCACGTTGGGGGTCAGCCAGCGATAGACCGAGTAGCGGGCCGTCGCCTCGACGTTGCTGCGCTTGAAGGTGTCGCCGGCGCCGGTGTTGCCGGTGCCGCTCTCGCGCCGGGTGCGCGTGTGCGAACCGGTCAGCGACCAGCCGAACCGGTTGAACCTGCTGCCCGACTGGATCGTCTCGGTGAGCCCGATGACCGTCGCATCCGAGGTCGAGCCGGCGCCCGGGTCGTCGTTCTCGTTCAGCACGTCGTGCATGGTGTGGGTCAGGTTGAGCCGCGTCGTGGACGTGGCCCAGCGATTGAACCCGAACCGCAGCGACGGGCTGAGCCGCAGGTTCAGCACGTCGGATTGGTTGCTGCCGAGGTCGCGATCGGACGACGAGACCGCGTTGTTCCGATTCAGGATCGACCGCCGGTACGACGACGAGGCGTCGAGGAACAGGTGGTTCTCGACCAGTTCCGCGTTGGCCGACCCGGAGATGCGGGGCGTGTAGCCGCCGAGATCCTCAGTATCGAGATAGTGCTCGGCGGCGACGGACGCGTTCAGGTTGAGGCGAAGCCGGGCGCCGGTACCGCGCAGCGCGAAGCCCGGCCGCGCGGTTAACACCAGATCCGATTCGGCACCGGAGTTGGTACCGCGAACGTTATCGGTGTACTCGGTGCTGCCGCTGATCGTGGGCGTGAATTCCCAGCTCGCCGCGACGGCGACTCCGCACCCCAACGCCGTCGCCGCCAGCGCCGCAGTGGCGCCGGATACGAGCCCTTGCCCCCAGAACATGCCTCGCATCGCCTATCGGTGGGTCCCTAGCGGCAGACTAGGCCGATCAGCCGCCCGCTAGTACCCGTAGGCATAGGAGCCGAACTGGTCTCCGGCACTGTCCGATGTCGCCTTGTTTAACACAAGTGAGATGTTCGGGCACGCACTTAACAAAGAAAGTGAACTTTCCACATTCTTCTGCGCGGTCTGTTCGGCCTCCACCACGAAGACGATCTGACCCACGTGCATCGCCAGAACCGAGGCCTCCGAGGCAGCCAGCACCGGGGGCGTGTCGATGATGATGATGCGGTCGGCGTAGCGCCGCGCCATCTCGGTGACGACGTAGTCCATCCGCTGGCTGGCGAACAGCTCGGTCGGGTTCGGCCGCGGCTGACCCGCCGGCAGCAGGGTCAGGTTCGGCACGTTGGTCCGCAGCAGCACGTCGCTCAGGTCGCGCTTGTGGTCGGCCAGCACGTCGAGCAGGCCGGGTCGCGGCATCGGCACGCCCAGCACCGACATCGCCGAATGGCCGGCCTCGGCCCGATGCATGTCGGCATCGACCAGCAGGACGTTGAGGTCGCGCTCGCTGGCGATGCTCATCGCCAGGTTGACCGCGGTGAAGGTCTTGCCTTCGCGCGGCTGGCTGGACGTGACCATGATCAGGTTGCCGTTGCGCAACCGGTCGCTGCCGGTCGCCAGCGCCTTCAGCAGCAGCGGCCGCTTGATGATCCGGTACTCCTCCAGGATCCGCGAACGCTCGCCCGACGGCGTCACCATGCCGTTGAGCTGCATCTTCACCAGCTCGAGCTCGACATAGTTGTCGCCGTCGCGATCCGCTTGCTCGGTCTGGCGCGCGGCCGGGGCCGGCATGCGGGGCGTGGGCTCCGCCACGGGCTGCGGCGTCGGTTCCGCGACCGGTGTCGGGGCGGGCGATCTCGCTTGCCGGGCAAGAGGCTTCATTAACGAGCAGGGCTTTTTCGACGCTGACATCGCCGCCGACCCCGCGCAAATAGAAATCAGCCGCTTCTCTGCACGATCGCAAACG
>CAZVLI010000453.1:0-4091 GCA_964627965.1 uncultured Rhodospirillales bacterium | reverse complement strand
CCCGGCCACCCACTAGGATACTGGCGCTGGGTGGCCGGGTGGGGGAGCGGGCCGGCGCGAGCCGCGTCGGCGGCACGAACCCTAAGCCGGCAGGACCCCGGCGAACACCGCCACGATCAGCACGAGTCCCAGCGCCACGCGGTAGATCACGAACGGCGTGAACGAGGCGTGCGCGACCCAGCGCAGCATCAGGTGGATGCTGGCCAGCGCCGCCACGAAGGCCATCGCCGCGGCAATGGCGAGGTCGTCCAGCACACCTGCCGCCACTTCGCCGCCTGCGAGTTCCAGCGCCTCCAGCAGGCCGGCGGCCAGGATCGTCGGCAGGGACAGCAGCATCGAGAAGCGCGCCGCCTCGACTCGATCCAGCGCCAGCCAGCGCCCGGCGGTGATGGTGATGCCGGACCGGCTGGTGCCGGGGATCAGCGACAGCACCTGGGCGAAGCCGACCGCCAGCGCGCCGCGCCAGCTCATTTGCTCCAGCTTCCGCTCGCGCGGCCAGCGCACGTCGACCCACCACAGCAGTAGGCCGAACAGGATCGACGTCGCGGCGATGACCAGCGGCGAGCGCAGGTGCTCCAGCAGGCCCAGCTTGACCAGCGCCAGCCCGGCCAGCACCACCGGGATCGTCGCGATCGCCACGTGCCACAGCAATTGTCGGGCGCGGGTGGCGCGCCCGCGCAGCGTGTCCGCCACGCCGATCAGGAGGGTCAGGACGTCGCGCCAGAAACACAGCACCACCGCGCCCAGCGAGCCGATGTGCACCGCGATGTCGAACCACACCCCCTGGTCGGCCAGCCCGAGCACGGCCGGCGCCAGGATCAGGTGGCCCGACGAGCTGATCGGCAGGAACTCGGTGATGCCCTGGACGACGGCCAGGACGACGATGTGCCAAAGCAACAAGGGGCGGAACCACGCGAACAAGTGGATGGGCGCGGCGACACTATGGCCCACGCAAGGTCAACGGCAAGTCAACGCGGCGCAAGGTCCGGATAGCCGGCCCGGCCGCGCAGCGTCACAATCCGGGCCATGGATGCAACCGAGATCGCCGCCGCCCTCGACGCCGACGGCTTCGCCCGCCTGCCCGGCCTGCTCAGACCGACAGATTGTGCCGACCTGATCGCCCGCTACGGCGACGATGGCGCCTTCCGCAAGACCATCGACATGGCGCGCTATCGCTACGGCCAGGGCCAGTACCGCTACTTCGCCTATCCGCTGCCGGATCTCGTGCGGAACTTGCGCGAGCGGCTCTATCCGCCGCTGGCTGGCATCGCCAACAGCTTCGCCGAACGCCTGCGCGAGGAGCGGCGGTTTCCCGCTACCCATGCCGCTTTCGTCGAGCAATGCCACGCCGCCGGCCAGTTGCGCCCGACCCCGCTTCTCCTGCGCTACCGGGCCGGCGACTACAACTGCCTGCACCGCGACCTCTACGGCGAGCTGCATTTTCCCTTGCAGATCGTGGTGATGCTGAGCCGGCCGGAGGACTACGAGGGCGGCGAGTTCCTCCTGGTCGAGAACCGCGCGCGGCAGCAGTCCCGCGGCCACGCGCTGCGGCTCGGTCACGGCGAAGGGCTGGTCTTCCCGGTGATCAATCGCCCAGTGGAGAGCAAACGCGGTTATTCGCGCGCCGGCATGCGCCACGGCGTGTCCACCGTCACCGCCGGCGAGCGCATGACGCTCGGCATCATCTTCCACGACGCGGCCTGACGCGCGATGATGGCGCCATGCGCGCCGTTGTCTGCACTGCCCTGGGTCCGCCCGAATCGCTTCAACTGCTGGACCGTGACCCCGGACCGCCGAGGCCGGGCCAGGCGCGCGTGGCCATGCGCGCCGCCGGGCTCAACTTCCCTGACGTGCTGATGCTGGAAGGCGGCTACCAGCTCAAGCCCGAACTGCCCTTCGTGCCAGGCATGGAGGGCGCCGGCGTTGTCGAGGCCGTCGGCGAGGGCGTCGCTTCGGTCGCGCCGGGCGACCGGGTGATCGTGCGCATGCGCCCGGGGACCTTCGCCGAGGCCGTGGTGCTCGACGCCGACCGGCTGCTGCCGCTCGCCGACACGTTCAGTTTCGAGGAGGGCGCGGCCTTCGTCGTCGGCGCCCACACCGCCTACCAGTCGCTGGTCGACCGCGGCCGCCTCGTCGCCGGCGAGACCTTGCTGGTGCACGGCGCGGCCGGCGGCGTCGGCCTGGCGGCGGTGCAACTCGGCCACCATCTCGGTGCGCGCGTGATCGCGGTAGCCAGCACCGAGGCCAAGCGCGATGCCGCGCGGGCCGCCGGTGCCGCGTTGGCGATCCCCTACGAGGGCTTTCGCGAGGCGGTGCTGGACGCGACCGATGGACGCGGGGCCGACGTCATCTACGACCCGGTCGGCGGCGAGGTGTTCGAGCAGTCGCTGCGTTGCATCGCCTGGCGCGGCCGCCTGCTGGTCGTCGGCTTTACCAGCGGTGCCTATGGTCAGATCGCCGCCAACTACCCGTTGTTGAAGGGATGCGCGGTGATCGGCGTGCGCGCCGGCGAGGCCGGGCGGCGCGATCCCGCCGGCGGCCGGCGCACCATGCAGGCGTTGATGCGGCTTGCCGAGGACGGCGTGATGCGCCCGCACATCTCGATCCGCGAGCCGCTGGACCGTGTTGCCACAGCGATGCGCGCGATGGCGGATCGACAGGTGATCGGCAAGGCGGTATTGACGATGTAGAGGTTGCCGCCCGCCCGGCATCGCACCAGTTCGCCCGCACCCATGCAGCTCTATCATTTCTGGTTGTCCCCGTTCTGCCGCAAGGTGCGCATCGTGCTGCGCGAGAAGCAGCTCGAGTATGACGGCCACGTCGAGCGCTACTGGGAGCGGCGACCCGACTTCCTGGCGATCAACCCAGCCGGCCAGGTACCGGCGCTGGTGCTGGACGACGGCCGCGCCGTCGCCGACAGCCAGGCGATCTGCGAGTACCTCGACGAGACCGTGCCGGCCCCGCCGCTGCTCGGCGGCAGCGCCATCGACCGCGCCGAGACCCGCCGCCTGTGCGCCTGGTTCGATGACAAGTTCTTTGCCGAGGTCACGCGCCACCTGCTGGGCGAGAAGCTGCTGAAGCGCTTCATGGCCGCCGGCGAACCGTCGTCGGAACGTATCCGCGCCGGCCACCGCAACATGACCACACACCTCCGTTACGTCAGCTACCTGGCCGAGCGGCGCAACTGGCTCGCCGGCGAAGACTTCGGGCTGGCCGACATTGCCGCCGCGGCACAGCTTTCGTGTCTCGACTATCTCGGCGACGTGCCGTGGGACCAGTACGCGGCGGCCAAAGACTGGTACGCGCGGGTCAAGTCGCGCCCCAGCTTCCGTCCGATCCTGGCCGACCACGTCCCCGGCCTGCCGCCGCCCAAACACTACGCGGACCTGGATTTCTAGTTATCCTCGTCATTCCCGCGCAGGCGGGAATCCAGGCGGTGCCGCCACCGCTTCAGTCTTCGGCAAGGACGCACTGCGTCGCCGTTGGCTGGATTCCCGCCTACGCGGGAATGACGCGATGTAGTTGGCGAGAGCATGGCAGAGCGTCGATTGTGGGATTCGACATGACGGTTGCCGACCACGCCGCGACCAAGGACGCCGTGCTGGCCGAGGCGCGCGCGCTGGGCTTCGACGCGGTCGGGGTCGCCGACCCGCAGGCGGTCGCCGCCGCCGGCGCGCGCTTCAAACAGTTCGTCGAACTCGGCCGCCATGGCGACATGGCCTGGCTAGCAGCCAAGGCCGACCGGCGCGAAACCCCCGCCGCCCTATGGCCCGACGTGCAGGCGGTGGTGATGGTGGCGATGAACTATGCCCCCACCGACAATCCGCTCGATCTCCTCGGTGAGAAACGACGCGGCGTGGTCTCGGCCTACGCCCGCGGCCGCGACTGCCACGACGTTTTGAAGAAGCGCCTGAAGGCGCTGGCGCGCTGGCTGGTCGCCACGCACGGCGGCGACGTGAAGGTCTTCGTCGACACCGCGCCGGTGCTGGAGAAGCCGCTGGCCGCCGCGGCCGGCCTGGGTTGGCAGGGCAAGCACACCAATCTGGTCAGCCGCGAGTATGGTTCCTGGCTTTTCCTCGGGGCGCTCTACA
>CAZVLI010000452.1:0-4108 GCA_964627965.1 uncultured Rhodospirillales bacterium | reverse complement strand
TCCGTTGCCGTTGGCGCTCAGACCTTCGGCGCCGATGATGAGGTCGGCGATGCCGTCGCCGTTGACGTCGCCGCCTCCGGCAAGGCTGTAGCCCAGCGCGGCGCCGGCCGGTGCGATGATCTGCTGGCCGACGCCCGTCAGCCCGGCGGAAAGGTCGATGATGCGTGCCATCCCCTGCTCACCCCTTGTTTTCCAGTGAGCTTAGATCGGAACGCGGGATTATGTCACTTCTGCCGCCTAGACGAAGTCGGCGGCGGTGAGCTGGTTGGCGCTGATCCCGTTGACGGTCACGGAGAGGTCGTCGCCGTCGACGGTGATCACCGTGTCGTCGCCGCTGTTGGCAAAGTTCAGGTCGGCGAAGGCGATGCCCTGCATCAGGATCATGTCGGTGCCGTCGGCGAAGTCGGTGATGGTGTTGCTGCCCTGGCCGCTGCCGAATGTGAAAATGTCGACGCCGGCGCCGCCGGTCAGCAGGTCGTCGGCCGGGCCGCCGATCAGCGTGTCGTTGCCGTCGCCGCCGACCAGCGTGTCGAAGCCCTGCATGCCGAGCAGCAGGTCGTTGCCGGCCCCGCCGTTCAGGCTGTCGCGCCCGCCCTGGCCGCGCAGCGTGTCGTTGCCGTCGCCGCCGATCAGCGTGTCGAAGCCGGAATTGCCGTTCAGCGTGTCCGAGTCCGCGCCGCCGTCGATCATGTCGTTGTTGCCGCCGCCGAAGGCGACATCGTTGCCGGCCTCGCCCATCAGCATGTCGTCGTTGGTCTGCGCCTTCAGCGAGTCGTCGCCGGCGCCGCCCACGACCGTGTCGTTGCCGAGGTTGCCGAACAGGCTGTCGTTGCCAACGCCGCCGATCACGGAATCGTCGCCCGCCTGGCCGTAGGCGCGGTCATTGCCGCCGGCGCCGTTGACGGTATCGTTGCCGCCGCCGGCGGCCATGATGTCGTCGCTCGCTTCCCCGGTGACCACGTTGTCGCCGGCCCCGCCGACGTACAATTCCTCGATGCCGAGGTCGGCGAGGTCAAGGTCGACGATATCGGAGAGGTCGACGGTGCCGTCGCCGAACTGCACCTTCTCGATGTCCGAGGCGAGTAGCTGGAAGCCGGCCTCGCCGCCGGTGAACTGCATGCGGACCGCGGCGCCGGTGAACACCGCCTGGCGGGAGAAGCCGTCGCCAGGGTCCGGTATCGTGAGCAGGCCATTCAGCTGCGTACCGGTCAACAGGCGGACCTGGAACTCGTTCGCCTCGCCGAAGCTGACGACGGCGGTGTCGGTGCCGGCGCCGCCGAACAGCGAGTCGTTGCCGGTGCCGGAGATCAGGCTGTCGTCGCCGCTGCCGCCGTCCAGGCTGTCGTCGTTCAGGCCGCCGTCCAGCGTGTCGTTGCCGCCATTGCCGATCAGCGTGTCGTTGCCAGCGTTGCCGGTCAGGCTGTCGGCCGCGTCGCCGCCGGTCAGGCTGTCGCCGCCGGCGCCACCGTCGATCTGCGCGAAGCCGAAGATGACGTAGGCGCGGCCGGTGTCGGCGCTGCCGTCGTCGGCGGTCGGGGCGCCGATGAGGATGTCGGCCAGGCCGTCGTTATTGACGTCGCCGACGCCGGCGGCCTGTGCTAGCCCGTCGCCGGTATTGCCGACGACCTTCCCGCCCTCGTCGTCGGCCAGGTTGGACTGGCCGAAGATGATGTAGACCGCGCCGAGCCCGTTGCCGTAGGCGCCGGCCACGATCAGCACGTCGTCGATGCCGTCGCCGTTGAAGTCGCCGGCCGAGCGGATGTCGTCGCCGAACTCGTCGTCGGCATTCTCGCCGACGATCTTGATGCCGCCGGCGCCGAGGCTGCCGAGCGCGATGTCGGCGCCGAGGCCGCTGCCGCCGAAGATCAGGTAGGCGGCGCCGGCGTCCGTGCCGCCGGTGTCGGATCCCGGTGCGCCGACGCCGATGTCGGCGACGCCGTCGCCATTGATGTCGCCGATGATGGCGACGTTGCCGGCGCCGGCGGCGTCGCCCGCCGCCTCGCCGAGAATGTCGAAGCCGTCGGTGGCGGTCAGGTTGTCGAGCGCGAAGGGCGAGCTGAACGGCGAGCCGGTGCCGAACACGACGTAGGATCGGCCGGCGGTGCTGGTCCCGTCGCTACCGATGATGAAGTCTTCGATGCCGTCGTCGTTGACGTCGCCGAAGCCGCGCACGCCGCGCCCGGCGTAGGTGTCGCCCTCGGCGTACATGTTGACGCTGCTGGCCGGCAGCGTGATGTCGGCACCCAGCGAGCCGTCGCCATAGATGACGAAGGCGCCGCCGTAGTTGAAGCCGGCATAGTCGCCGCCCGGTGCGCCGAGGACCAGGTCGTCGATGCCGTCATTGTCGACGTCGCCGATGATGGCGACGGCGGCGCCGACGCTGTCGCCGGTATAGGCGCCGGTGACCTTGAAGCCGTCGCTGCCCAGCGAGCCGAGGTCGATGTTGGTTGCGAGGCTGGCGCTGCCGAAGACGACGTAGCCGGCGCCCTTGCCGCCGTTGCCCGGTGCGCCGATCAGGATGTCGTCGATGCCGTCGTTGTTGACGTCGCCGACCACCGAGACGCCGGCGCCGGCCCCGTCGCTGGTGGCCTCGCCGCGCAACCGGATCGACGTGGTGCCGAGGCCGGTAACGACGTCGACCGCGCTGTCGAACGTGGTATCGCCGCCGAACACGACATAGGCGCCGCCGGAGTTGGGCGCGCCGCCATCCAGCAGGTAGGTGCCGAGGATCAGGTCCGGGATGCCGTCGCCGTTGACATCGCCGCCGCCCGACACCGATTGGCCGAGATAGTCGCCGGTCCCCGCGCCACCGATGATCTGGCCGACGCCGGTAATTCCATCGGCGAGATTGATGGTCGCCATACGCTACATCCCCAAGCGCCCTCGGACGCGATTATGCAGATGGGGACGGTCTTCGGCTAGCCGAACAGGAAGTCGTCGGCCGTGACCTGATTGGCGCCGATGCCGGCGAGCGTGATGGCTACGGTCGGGTTGTCGCCCTCCGCGGTCAGCGTGACACGCACCCCATCGGCGTCGTCGCCGATGGCCACGTCGTCCAGGGCACCGACGCCGGCGAGCCGCAGCCGGTCGATCCCGTCGGCGAAGTCGGCGATGACGTTCTCGCCCTGGCCGAGCCCGAACTCGAACAGATCGGCACCGTCGCCGCCGGTGAACGTATCGTCTCCCGGACCGCCGATCAGAGTGTCGTCGCCGTCGCCGCCGTCCAGCATGTCATCGCCGCCACCGCCGACGAGCAGGTCCGCGCCGTCGCCACCGTCGAGCCGGTCGGCGCCGCCTTGGCCGCGCACCGTGTCGTCGCCCGCGTTTCCGGTAACGGTATCGTCGCCGGCGTTGCCGTTCAGCGTGTCGGCGCCGTTGCCGCCGTCGAGGCTGTCGTTGTCCGCGCCGCCGAACATCTCATCTGCACCGGCGCCGCCGTCGAGCGAGTCGCCGCCACCCTGACCGCGCAGACTGTCGTTACCGTCGCCGGCGGACAGCGTGTCGTCGCCCGCGTTGCCGAACAGCCGGTCGTCGCCGTCGCCGCCGTCGATGATGTCGGCGCCGCTCTCGCCCCAGATCGCGTCGGCATCGCCACCGCCGCTCAACAGATCGTTGCCGGCCCCACCCATCAACGTGTCGCCGCCGTCGCCGCCTAGCAGGCTGTCGGTCGCGATGCCGCCGGCCAGCGCACTGCCGTCGTTATCGGCGGTCTGAGCCGCGAAGCCGAAGACCACGTAGGCGGCGCCATCGTCTGCATTGCCGATCAGGATGTCGTCGATGCCGTCGGCGTTGATGTCGCCCGCCGCCGCCACGCTCTGACCGTCGCCCGTGCCGGCACGAAGCGCGATGTTGATTCCCTGGTCGTCATCCAGCGTGACGAGGTCGATGTCGTCGATGCCGACGCGCCCGAAGACCACGTGGGCATCGCTGTCCGGCCCGGGCGCCAGCAGGATGTCACCCAAGCCATCGGCATTGAAGTCGCCGGCCGCGCTGACGGCGATGGTGTCGCGCGTGCCTGCGCCGGTGATGCGGAAGCCCGCGCCACCCAGGTTCTGCAGATCGACGGGGCCGAGGTTTGGGGCGCCGAAGATCACGTAGGCCGTCGAGT
>CAZVLI010000451.1:0-4111 GCA_964627965.1 uncultured Rhodospirillales bacterium | reverse complement strand
AGGGCGTCGGCGGCACTCGTGACCATGCGCTCGATCGCGCCCAGGTCGCCGACATCCGCCGCCAGCCCGACCGCGCGCCGGCCCAGCGCCTCGACCTCACCGGCCACCTTGGTCGCCGCCGCCGCGTCGAGATCGACTGCGGCGATGTCGGCGCCGGCCTCCGCCAGACCAAGCGCGATCGCCCGTCCGATGCCGCGTCCCGCGCCCGTGATCAGCGCCGTCTTTCCCGCCAGGCTCATGCCCGTTCCTCCCCGCGTGTGTTCGTTCGACCAGACGATAACACGGCCGAACGCCGGCCATTGCCAGCCTCCGGCGCCGGCCCTATGTTCCGCCGCCATGTCTCATGAAGGTGAACGGATCGCCAAGGTGCTGGCCCGCGCCGGCGTGTGCTCGCGCCGCGAGGCCGAGCGGCTGATCCTGGCCGGCCGGGTCGCGGTCGACGGCAAGGCGATCGACAGCCCGGCGCTGAATGTCGGACCCGACGCGGCGATCAGCGTCGACGGCGAGCCGGTCCGTGCGGCCGAGCCGACCCGGCTGTGGCGGCACCACAAGCGCCGCGAACGCATCACCTCCAACCGCGATCCGCAGGGCCGCCGCACCGTATTCGACGATCTGCCGAACGAGCTTGGCCGTCTGATCAGCGTCGGCCGGCTCGACTACAATTCCGAGGGCCTGCTGCTGCTCACCAACGACGGCGAGCTGGCGCGGTTCCTGGAGCTGCCGTCGACCGGCTGGACCCGGCGTTACCGGGTGCGCGTACACGGCTATGTCGACGACAAGAAGCTCGCACCGCTGGCCGAGGGCCTGACCGTCGACGGCGTGCGCTACGAGCCGGTGAAGGCACGGCTGGACAAGCAGCAGGGCTCCAACGCCTGGCTCACCATGGCGCTGAAGGAGGGCAAGAACCGCGAGATCCGCAAGCTTTGCGCCCATCTCGGGTTCGAGGTCACCCGCTTGATCCGCGTCGGCTACGGCCCGTTCCAGCTCGGCGACCTGCACCCCGGCGATACCGCCACCGTGCAGCCGAAGATGCTGAAGGACCAGCTCGGCGGCCACGCCGCGAAGTTCCGTCTGCCGCACCATGCGGATCATCGCCGGCAAGCATAGGCATCGGCGCCTGGCGGCGCCGGCCGGCAACAACGTGCGCCCGACCGGCGACCGCGTCCGCGAGGCGATGTTCAATATCCTGGAACACAACCTGCTCGACCTGGAGGGCGCGGCGGTGCTGGACGCCTTCGCCGGCTCCGGCGCGCTCGGCCTGGAGGCGCTGTCGCGCGGCGCCGCATCGGTGACGTTCCTGGAGCCGGCCCACGACGCCCGCGCCGCGCTCTCGCGGAACATCCGCGACCTGGACGAGGACGACAACGCCGAGGTGCTGAACCGCGACGCCACCCGGCCCGGCCCGGCCCCGCGCCAGCATGATCTTGCCTTGCTGGACCCGCCCTATCGCCAGGGCAAGGGCGAGGCCGCGCTCGACGCCCTGCGTGACTGGCTGAAGCGCGGCGCGATCTGCGTGGTCGAGACCGACCGCCGCGACGCTCTGCCCCTGCCGGACGGTTACGAACTGATCCAGCACCGCGACTACGGCCGTACGCGGCTGTGGTTCGTCGAACGCACCTAACCGAGGCGTTTGACCAGATAGCGCACGACCTTGCCGCGATCGGCCAGCGTCGCGCGCCCGACCTCAACAAACCCCAGCCGTTCGTGAAAGGCGTCCGACACCGGGTTCGGTGGATCGACGTTGATCTCGCAGCCGACGGTGTCGATCCCCGCCGCCAGGGCCTGATGGAACAGTTCGTCGTAGAGCGTTTGGGCCAGCCCGCGCCCCCGCTGGTCCGCGGCGACGACGACGCGGTCAACGTAGACAAACCGCGCGTACCGCGCCTGGAACCAGCGGTAGTTCACACTGTCGTAGGCGGCGTCCGGTCCGAGTGCGATCAGAAAGCCCGCAGCGCCGTCGATGCAGCCGGTGAAGAAGGCCGCTTCGACCAGCGCGCGCCATACATCCGGCTCCAGGTGCGAGGTTTCGCGCGCGTGCGCGTTGTTAAGCGCCAGCAAGGCTCCCTGTATCGCCGCATCCTGCTCCAGGACCGCCCGCACGATGGGCTCCGCCTGTGCCATCAACCCCGCACCCTGAGCCAGAGGCCGTTGGCCGCTTCTTCCTGACGCCCGACCCGCCGCCAGAAGGCCCGCAGCGTCTCGTTCAGCGCCGGGTCCTGCTGCACGAACTTACCCGGCAGGACGATCTCGTAGCGACGGCCGCGATCGGCCAGCAACATCACGGCGAGCAGGTATTGCTCGGAATAGAAACGACCACGCCACTCGGGCGGGTAGTCCAGCGGCAGGAAGATGTCGTCGACATAGACCAAGACGCCGGGCCGCAGCGCCGGCAGCACGTCGAGGAACATCACCGTGACGTCGCTGTTCTGGAAGCTCCGGTGCGAGTTGTCGACGTAGAGGATGTCGTCGTCGCCGAGCCGGTCGAACAGCGACAGATCGAAATCCTCCAGCGGCTGGCGGATCACCTCGTCGCACAGGCTATCGATCTCGGCGCGCGGCTGCGGATCGATCGAGACGATCTGCGTGTCGAGCCCGTGATCGCCGATGGCGCGGCGCGCGAACCGCGTCGACCAGCCCGACCCGACCTCCATGAAAGTGCGCGGCCGGCGCAGCGCCGGAAAGCAATAGAGCGCCGCCGCCGTCAGGCCGCGGACGTAGGGATTGTCCCAGCACGGGCTGGTTGCGTCGTCAGCGTGCTCAGGGATCGCCGCAAGTCCATCCGCGTGGTCGCCGAAAGCCTCGACCTGCCGCGCATAGCGCTCGCAGCCTTCGGCCATCAACGCGTGCAATCCGGCGTGTGGCGGCCGGCCCCAGCCGTAGCGGCTCTCCGGACGCACCGGATAGTCGAGGTAGACCGGCATGTGCCCGGCGGCCATCGCGCGCAGGAAACGGCCTGCCTCGCGAAGGGTCCCGGGTCGCGCAAGGTTGGCGAGCCCGCGCCGCCATCGCCGCGCCATGCTCAACGCCGCCCGAACAGCCGCTCCAGGTCGGCGAGCTTGAGTTCGACGTAGGTCGGCCGGCCATGGTTGCACTGTCCGGCGCGCGGCGTGTGTTCCATCTCGCGCAGCAGCGCGTTCATCTCCGGCACCGAGAGCGTCCGCCCGGCGCGCACCGATCCATGGCAGGCCATCGTCGCGCAGACGTGGTCGAGCTTTTCCTGCAACGCGGTCGCCTGGTCGTACTCGGCGAACTGCTCGGCCAGGTCGCGCACCAGGCCTGCCGCGTCGGTCTTACCCAGCAGCGACGGCGTCTCGCGCACCACCACTGCGCCCGGCCCGAACCGCTCCAGCACCAGACCCAGCGCCGCCAGCTCGTCGGCGCGTTCCGCCACCCGCTCGGCCTCGGTCTCCGAAAGCTCGACCACCTCCGGCAGCAGCAGGATCTGCCGCTGCACGCCACGATTGGCCAGCTCCGCCTTCATCCGTTCCATCACCAGTCGCTCGTGCGCCGCGTGCTGGTCGACGATGACCACGCCGTCGCCCGTCTGCGCCACCACGTAGGTGCCGTGCAGCTGCGCCCGGGCCGCGCCAAGCGGGCATTCGATATCTTCGTCAGCCGCCTCCGGCACCGGGGCGACGGCGGCGGCCGGCGGTGCCAGCGGCGCCTGGGCGGCATAGCCATCGGAGAGCTGCTGCCGGCTCGGCATCGCCGGCCGGTGTTGCCACAGCGAGCCCATCGCCGGCGCCTCGGCCGGACGCAGCCGATCAAGTGCGGCGGCCGACACCGTGGTCGACGTCCGATGTCCGGCATCGGCCAGCGCGTGGCGCAACGCCCCGACGATCAGGCCGCGCACCAGCCCGGCGTCGCGGAACCGCACCTCGGCCTTGGCCGGGTGCACGTTCACGTCGACCAGATCGGCCGGCAAGCTCAGGAACAGCGCCAGCGCCGCATGCCGGTCGCCGGCCAACACGTCCGAGTAGGCGCCGCGCACGGCGCCGTGCAGCAACCGGTCGCGCACCGGCCGGCCGTTCACGAACAGGTACTGCGCCTGCGCCGTCGCCTTGGAATAGGTCGGCAGACCAGCCAGCCCGGAGAGCGCGTAGTCCTCGCG
>CAZVLI010000450.1:0-4122 GCA_964627965.1 uncultured Rhodospirillales bacterium | reverse complement strand
CGCTTGGCCAGCAGGATCTGGCCCATGGGGTTGTTGATCTTGTGCGCGCCGGTGTGGTTCAGCTCTTCGCGCTTGAAGTAGATCTTGGCGCCGCCGAAATGCTCGGTCAGCCGCTCGGCATAGAACAGCGGGCTGGGCCGGCCGACATAGTGCTTCAGGTAATAGTCCAGCTCGTCGCGGAAGGTCGGGTCCGCCTTCGCCGCACGATAGGCCTGCTCCAGTTCCAGGATGTTCGGCATCAGCGTTTCGGCGACGAAACGGCCGCCGAACTTGCCGAAATGCCCGCGCTCATCCGGGCCGGAGCGGAAGGAATTTCGCTGCTCGGTCATGGCAGCGGTTCTCTCAGAGGCGCCGAACCGCGTCAAGAAATGCTTTGATCGCCGCCGGGTCCTTGGCGCCGGGCCGGGATTCCACGCCGGACGAGACGTCGACCGCCTCGGCGCCGGAAATCTCAATGGCCTTCGCCACGTTCTCCGGCCGCAGGCCGCCCGACAGCATCCAGCCGCAGGTCCAGCCGCGCCCGGCCAGCAGGGTCCAGTCGAACGGCAGGCCGTTGCCGCCAGGCAACGCGTCGGTCAGTTCCGCCGGCGGCTTGGCGTCGAACAGCAGGTACTCGCACAGCGGCGCATAGTCGTCGGCAAGCTTCAGGTCTTCCTCGTCGCCGACCTTCACCGCCTTCATGACGGGGCGGCGGTAGCGCTGCTTGATCTCGGCGACACGCGCCGGCGTCTCCGAACCATGCAGCTGCAGCAGGTCGAGATCGACCGCACCCAGCGTTTCGTCGAGTTGCTCGTCGGTCGGATCGACGAACACGCCGACCTTCCGCATCGCCGGCGGCACCAGCTTCGCCAGATCGGCGGCCTGCGCCGGGGTCACCGCGCGCGGGCTCGGCGGATAGAACATCAGGCCGACCATGTCGGCGCCGGCCTCGACCGCCGCGCGCATCGTCGCCGCCTCGTTCAGGCCACAGATCTTGACCTCGATGTCAGCCACGGCACTCGGCCGCGATCTGCTTCGCCGCCGCCGCCGGGTCGTCAGCGCCGGTGATCGGCCGCCCGATGACTAGGAAGTCGGCGCCCACGTCCAGCGCGGCGCGCGGCGTCATCACCCGCTTCTGGTCGCCGACGTCGGCGCCGGCCGGCCGGATGCCCGGCACCACGGTCAGGAACTCGCTGCCGCAAGCCGCCTTGATCGCCTCGATCTCGGCCGCCGAGCAGACCACGCCGGCGCAGCCCTGCGACTTGGCGAGTTCGGCCAGCGCCACCACCCGGCGCTCCACCGGCCCGGCGATCCCGACCCGGCCAAGGTCGTCGGCGTTGAGACTGGTCAGCACGGTGACGCCGATGACCTTCGAGCCACTGCCCGCCGCCGCCTCGGCCGCGGCCTGCAGCATCGCCGGCCCACCGGTGGTGTGCACGTTCACCAGGAACGGCGCGACCGAGGTCACGGCCGATCGGATCGCGCCCGCCACCGTGTTCGGGATGTCGTGGAATTTCAGGTCCAGGAACAGCGGCAGGTCGAGCCCGTCCAGGACCGCCTTGACGCCTTGCGGGCCCTGCGCGGTGCAGAACTCCATGCCCAGCTTGATACCGCCCACGTGCGGTGCGATGGCCTCCGCGATGGCGCGAGCGCGGGACACGTCGGGCGTGTCGACGGCGACGAAAATCGGATTCTTCGGCTGCATGGCGCGCTTATAGCAGACCCGCACCGGCTTGCGAACGCGCCCGGTCGCCGACGATTACGCACGTCGTGTCTAAGTATTTCTACCTGTCGGGACATTTGACGATCAGTCATGGCGCCGGTGTACGTGACATCGTCAGGCCATCGGCAACCATCTGAAAAATAAATGTAGTCGTTTGATTGGTACATTTATTGCGATTCTGTACGCGGAGACTTTACCGGAGGAACGAGAAAGCGCGCAATTGCAACCGTCACCGCGTTTCTGCTTGGGGGTTCGCCGCTCGCGGCCAGCGCAGCCGTCGTCTGGGACCAGTCACCGATCGGTTTTGGCCGCGGTGTCTGGCAGATCACCAACAGCGTCGTTGCCAACGACTTCGAACTGTCGGCCCCGACCGACGTGAGCGGTTTCCAGGTCTGGATCTCCGACGAAGACACGCGCAACGACAACGGCGCGCTGGACGACTTCAGCGGCACGCTGGGTTACGCCATCTATGAAGACGATGGCGGCCTGCCCGGCACCGAGCTGACCACGGGTTCGGCGACACCGACGCTCGTCGATACCGGCCAGCAGCAGTTCACGGTGTTCAGCAGTACCGCCGACGTGTTCACCGCCGAGGTCTCCATACCGACGTTGACGCTCGGCGCCGGCATCTACTGGCTGTCGATCCACGACGGCGATTGGCTGTCAGCGAATGACGGCAGCGAGACCGGCTGGATCGTGTCCGGTGGCTTTACCTCCGTCCTGAGCCCGATCGCCTTCGACAGCGACGAAGAGGCTCCCGACGATTACCTGGGCACCACCAGCAATGAGGAAAGCGCCTTCCTGATCCTCGGCACCGCAGCGACCGGCGATGTACCTGCACCGACGACCTGGTCGCTGCTGCTGGTCGGCGCCGGACTGCTGGCGATGCGCCGCCGTCGGACCGCCTGAGCCGGCGCCGCGCCAACAAACCACCTGCCTGAGCGGCGCTGTCGGACTGTATAGTCGGCGTCGCCATGGCGCTGTCGACCGTCCTGATCACCCTGGGTTGCCTGTTCATCGTCGGCCTCGCCACCGACCTGATCGGCCGGCGTACCCGGCTGCCGCGTGTGACGCTGTTGATCCTGTTCGGCGTACTTGCCGGGCCGGCCGGGTTCGACGTCGTACCGGCGGCGGTGCGGGTCTGGTACGAGCCGCTGGCCGCCATCGCGCTCACCATGGTGGCCTTCCTGCTCGGCGGCGCGCTTTCGTTGGAGACATTGCGCAAGCACGGCCGCGAGATCCTGGCGATCTCCGCGACCGTGGTGATCCTGACGCTCGTTCTCGTCGGCGGTGGCCTGATGCTGCTCGGCGTCGCGCCGGCGCTGGCCCTGATGCTGGCCGGCATCGCCACCGCCACCGCGCCGGCCGCGACCGAGGACGTGCTACGCCAGACCGGTGCCAGGGGCGCTTTCGCCCAGACCCTGCGCGGCATCGTCGCGGTCGACGACGCCTGGGGCCTGATCGCCTTCTCCATCGTGCTGGTCGCCGCCAGCATGCTGGTCGGCAATGGCCTCGGCGCGGCGGCGGCGGACGGCCTCTACGAGCTGGCGGGCGCGGCCCTCGTCGGTGCCGTGATCGGCCTGCCGGCGGCGTACCTCACCGGGCGCCTGCGCGGCGGCGATCCGATCCAGGCCGAGGCACTCGCCGTCGTGCTGCTCTGCGCCGGGCTGTCGCTCTGGCTGGAGGTCTCGTTCCTGCTGGCGGGAATCGTCGCCGGCGCCATCGTGGTCAACCTGGCGCGCCACCACAGCCGCCCCTTCCACGAGATCGAGCATATCGAGTGGCCGTTCATGATCCTGTTCTTCTTCCTGGCCGGCGCGTCGCTGGAGCCGGACGGCTGGTGGACGCTCGCCTGGCTGGTCGGCGCCTTCGCGGTGCTCCGGATCGTGGCGCGACTGATCGGCGGCTGGCTGGGGGGCTGGCTCGGTAACGCGCCGCCAGCGACGCGGCGCTGGATCGGCGCGGCGCTGATGCCGCAGGCCGGCGTTGCTGTCGGCATGGCGCTTGTTGCCGGCGATCACTTCCCGGAACTGCGCGATACCATCCTGACGGTGACCATCGGCGTCACGGTCTTGTTTGAGGTGTTCGGACCGCTGGCGACCCGCGTAGCGCTGGCGCGTGCCGACGGCCCCGAGGAGGCCTAGCCGGCCTCTGCCACCAGGCGGGCGGCAGCGAGGTCTTCCAGCGCCGTGCCGACCGACTTGAAGACGGTGATCTCGTCGGCCGACTTGCGGCCGGCGACCTCGTTGCGGCAGAGCTGATACAGGTCGCCCTGGATGTGGTCCTCGGTGATCGCACCGCTGGCGATCGCCTGCACCACGTCGCCGGCCTCGGCCATCGCGCCAGGGCGGGTGTCGACATAGAGCCGGCCGCGCAGCATCGCCTCGAAGCTGGACTCGAAGGCCTCGCGCCCCTCCGCG
>CAZVLI010000449.1:0-4132 GCA_964627965.1 uncultured Rhodospirillales bacterium | reverse complement strand
CGACATTGTGCTTGTGGTGCATCTCGACCACCTCGATGTCCCAGTCGGGATCGAGGCGCGCGGCGACTTCGCGCACGAGGTTGACCAGCAGGTTGACGCCGACGCTCATGTTGGCCGCGCGCACGATCGAAGCCTTTGTCGCGGCCTCGGCAATCGCGGCTTCCTGGTCCGGCTCCAGGCCGGTGGTACCGGCGACCAGCCCCTTGCCGGCCTCGGCGGCGAGCTTGGCGTGCGCCACGGCGGCCGCCGGCACCGTGAAGTCGAGCACCACGTCGGACGCGGCGAACAACGCCGCCGCATCGTCGCCGACCGCGATATCCAGCGCCGCCAATCCGGCCAGCGTGCCGAGGTCGCTGCCGATGGCGTCGTGACCCGGCCGCTCGATGCCGCCGGCGATGGCGCAACCTGCCGTGGCGTCGATCTGGCGCAACAGCGCCTGTCCCATGCGTCCGGCGCAGCCGACAACGCCCATCTTCACCGTCGCCATCGCGGCCTCCCTGGTGTCTCTTCTCGCGGCGCCAGCATAGCCAGGGCATGGCTGCCCGGCTATTGGCATGCTTGACCCGGGGCCGGCGGCAGGGCAAAGCCTGCGCTTGTGTCCTGGCTACTTCCCTATCTCGACTGGAACCTGGCGGCGGCGGCGGTGGTCGCGACCATCGCCGGGCTGATGCGTGGCTTCGCCGGCTTCGGCTCGGCGATGATGATGGCGCCAGTTTTCGCGCTGCTGTTCGGGCCCACGGCGATGATCGGCATCGTCACCGCGATCGAGATGGTCGTGACCATCCAACTCATTCCGCAGGCGATGCGACAATGCGAGTGGCGCTTCGTCGGGCCGCTGTCGGTCGCGGCGGTGCTGTTCCTGCCGCTCGGCGGCTGGCTGCTGGTCTCGATC
This sequence comes from uncultured Rhodospirillales bacterium, assembly GCA_964627965.1. Taxonomy (GTDB): domain Bacteria; phylum Pseudomonadota; class Alphaproteobacteria; genus JAVKFY01. The sequence continues at coordinate 3,240 of CAZVLI010000449.1, read as the reverse complement.
GACGCCGACCTGCTTACCAAGGTGGTCGCGTCCATCGTGCTGGTCTTCGTGCTCGTGCTGGGGTCCGGCTGGCGCTACAAGGGGCCGAAGAAGCTGCCGATCACGCTCGGGCTGGGCGCGGTCAGCGGCACCATGGTGGCGACCACGTCGATCGGCGGTCCGCCGGTGCTGATCTACATGCTGGCGGGAAGCGACCGGCCGGCGGCGGTGCGTGCCAACATCATCGTCTACTTCGCGGTGATCACGGCGTTCCTGCTGGTACAGCTCTGGTACCAGGGGCTGCTCGACGAGGGCACGGCGGTTCGTTGCGCGCTGCTGGCGCCGCCGATGGTGGTGGCGGCATTTCTCGGCGCGCGCAGCTTCCGCGCGTCGTCAGAGACGCTCTACCGCCGGATCGCCTTTGCGTTCCTGTTCTGCGTCGCGATGATCGGCCTGTTCGGGTAGGGCTCCGCCCTAGAAATCCACGCAGCGGCCGCCGCGCTCCCAGTCGCCGTAGCGGGTCGGCTCAGGACCCTTGGGGCCGCCGATTTCCTTCGCTTTCTTCGCCGGCTTGGCCGTCTCGGCCGGGGTCTCGGCCTTATCGGCGGCAGGCTTGGCGTCGGGCTGGACGTTGTCGGGCATCCGGAGGCTCCCGTCGGTTTTCCGTACATGCGCGGCTGGCATCCGCGCCACTGTCTCCTAAATAACGGCTTGGTCCCCTGGATACCAGGGCGGCAAAGGGAGATAGTGAACACACCATGGCATTCGTGAACCTGCTGCGGACGGGCGTGCTGCTGGCGGCGCTGGCCGGGCTGTTCATGGCCGTGGGCTGGCTGCTGGGCGGCACCGGCGGCATGCTGATCGCCCTGGCGGTCGCGGCGGCCACGAACCTGTTCGCGTTCTGGAACGCGGACTCTATGGTCCTGCGCATGTACGGCGCGCGCGAGATCGACGCGCGCTCGGCACCGGATCTCTATGGCCTGGTGCAGCAGCTGGCACAGCGCGCCGACCTGCCGATGCCGCGGGTCTACCTGATCGACACGGCGCAACCGAACGCTTTCGCGACCGGGCGCAATCCCGACAACGCTGCCGTTGCGGTGACGCGTGGCCTGCTCAACATGATGAGCCGGGAGGAACTCGCCGGCGTGATGGCGCACGAGCTGGCGCATGTCCGCAACCGCGACACGCTGATCATGACGGTGACGGCGACCATCGCCGGCGCCATCGGCATGCTGGCCAGCTTCGCACTGTTCTTCGGTGGCAACCGCGACAATCCGGCCGGCCTGATCGGCACCATCGCGCTGATGGTGCTGGCGCCGCTGGCCGCCTCGCTGGTGCAGATGGCGATCAGCCGGGCGCGCGAGTATGACGCCGACCGCGCCGGCGCGGAGATCTGCGGCGACCCGCGCTGGCTGGCCTCGGCGCTGGCGAAGCTGGAGAGCGGCGCGGCGTCGGTCGACAACCACATGGCCGAGAACAATCCGGCGACCGCGCACCTGTTCATCGTCAACCCGCTGCATGCGCACGCGGTCGACGGGCTGTTCCGCACGCACCCGCGGACCGAGGATCGGATCGCGCGGCTGATGGCGATGGTCGGCGAGGCGCGGCCGGACGCAGGTCCCAATCCGACCAGCGTTCCGGTCACGCGTCGTCGTGCAGGGCCGTGGGGATGAGCGCCGCGCAAGGTGGCGGCGGCCGCGTCGTCGCACTGTCGCTGCTGCAACAGGTGTTGCGCGGCCGGCGGCCGCTGGACGAGGTCTGGCAGGAGGCGCTGACGCGCGACCTGGCCAAGCTGGAACCGCGCGACCGGGCCTTCGCCCGGCTGCTGGTCGCGACCGTGCTGCGCCGGTTGGGACAGATCGATGGTTGCCTCGCCGCCTGCCTGAAGAAGCCGCTGCCGCAACTCGCGCCGGTGGCGCATGACGCATTGCGGCTGGGGGCCGCGCAGCTCCTGTTCCTCGGCACCAAGCCGCACGCGGCGGTCGATCGAACCGTTCGGCTGCTGCAGCGCCAGGGCGCGCTCGCGGGCTTGGCCAATGCGGTGCTGCGCCGGCTGTCGCGCGAGGGCGAGGCCATGCTGGCGAAGCAGGACGAGACCCGCGACAACCTGCCGAAGTGGCTGTGGCAGAGCTGGGTCGCGGCATACGGGGAGGCGGCGACGCGCGCCATTTTGGCGCAGGCGCTGCGCGAGCCCCCGCTGGACCTGTCGGTCGCCGGCGATCCGCGCGAGTGGATCGAACCGTTGCAGGCCGAGCCGCTGCCGACCGGCGGTCTGCGCCGCACCGCCGGCGGTCAGGTCGCGGAACTGCCGGGCTATGAGGCCGGCGCTTGGTGGGTTCAGGATGCGGCCGCGACGCTGCCGGCGCGATTGCTCGGCGACGTCGCGGGCAAGCGGGTGCTGGACCTGTGCTGCGCGCCCGGCGGCAAGACGGCGCAGCTCGCGGCGGCGGGCGCGAAGGTCACGGCGGTCGACATCTCTGCGCAGCGTCAGGCCGTGACGGCGGCGAACCTGAAACGGCTGCGCCTCGACGCCGACGTGATCACGGCCGACGTGACCGAGTGGCGGCCGGACGCGCCGTTCGACCTGATCCTGCTCGACGCGCCGTGCACCGCGACGGGCACGCTGCGCCGGCATCCGGACGTGATCCACCTGAAGCGCGCGAGCGATGTCGCCAAGCAGGCCGAACTGCAGGCCACGCTGCTCGACGCCGCGGCGTCGATGCTGGCGCCAAGCGGGCGGCTGGTCTACGCGGTCTGCTCGCTGCAGCCGGAGGAGGGTGCAGCGCAGGTCGATTCGCTGATGTCGCGCGATGCGAATCTACGGCGGGAGCCGGTCGTCGCCGACGAATTGCCGGACCTCACAGAGGCCCTGACCGGCGATGGCGACGTGCGCGTCCTGCCCTGTCACTGGGCCGAACGGGGCGGTCTGGACGGCTTCTACATCGCCCGTCTGACAAGATAGGGCCGCCGCTTGCGCCGGTCCGGCGCAGGCTGTACCACGGGCGCATGACCGCGTCCGTGAAGATCGCTCCATCCATTCTCGCCGCCGACTTCGCCTGCCTGGGCGAGGAGGTCCGTGCCGTCGCGGCGGCCGGCGCCGACTGGATCCACGTCGACGTGATGGACGGCCATTTCGTGCCCAACCTGACGATCGGTCCGCCGGTCGTCGCTGCGATCGGCAAGGTCGCGACGAAGCCGCTCGACGTGCACCTGATGGTGACGAATCCGGCCGAGTTCGCCGAGGCGTACGCCAAAGCCGGC
>CAZVLI010000448.1:0-4144 GCA_964627965.1 uncultured Rhodospirillales bacterium | reverse complement strand
GTGTTGGGGTCGCTCAGCGCCAGCAGCTCGGTGAGATTGTCGATGCTGGCCGGCGGCGTATCGATGCGGCTGCCGGCGAAGATGTAGCGGCCGTTGTAGGTCGTCTTCAGCAGGCTGGAGAGCCGCGAGACATTGCTCTCCAGCTTCTCGACGAAGCCCACCGGCGAGTTCAGGTTGACCGCCTGGATCAGGTCCTGCCGCACGTCTTCCGCGACCGTGGCGATCTCGCCCAGGGTGGTGTTGTACAGCTCGAGCTTCTGCGCCACCTGGCTGTTGCCGGTCATCCACGATTCCAGCCGCTCGCCGGTATTGCGGGCGCCGAGCAGGGCGGAGACGTCGCGGCCGAGCTCGGCATAGGTCTGCGCTTCCTTGCCGGTGGCCACCTTCTGCTGCGACTTCGCCAGCAGCTCGTTGTTGCGCAGCATCGCCTGGATCAGGAGCTGGCTCTGGCCGTAGGAGGATACGCGGGTCATGGGCTTGCTTCCGCTCAGGCGATGTCGATCAGGGTTTCGAACATCTGGTTCGCCGTGGTGATGATCCGGGCCGCGGCGTTGTAGGCGTTCTGGAAGACGATCAGGTTCGCGAGCTCTTCGTCGAGGTTGACGCCGGTGGCTGAGTCGCGCCGGGAGCGCAGTTCGTCGCGCAGCACCGACCGGTCCTCCATCAGGCTGCTGGCGCGGTCGGCCTCCAGCGCCTGGCTGGACAGGATCGCGCCGGCATAGTCGGCCAGCATCGTGGTGAAGCCGGCGATGTCGCCGGCGGTGTTGAAGGTGTAGGCACTCGACAGCAGGCCGTCGAAAGCGAGCGCGCCGCGGTTGTCGCCGATGGTGACCGCCGGATCGCCGGCCATCGCGCTCGGGTCGAACTTGGCCAGCGCCATCTGGTCCGGGTTGGTCAGGAAGTCGGCGATCACGTTCATCGAGAACGACGCGTCGGCCTGATCGCTGGCGGCCGGACCGAAGAAGTCGGAGAAGGTCACGCCCGTGCCGCCGCGATCGGAGCTGTCCGTGCGGGTGTGCACGACGTAGTTCTCGAAGCCGGCCGCCGGCGTGGCGGAAAGCCGGCCGTTGCTGTCCAGCGACCAAGTGGCGACGCCGGCGAAGCCGGTGTTGAGCGCGGAGACGATGTCGCCCACCGTCGAACCGACCGCCATGAAGTCGAGCGTGAAGCTGCCGGCGACCTGCGCGCCCGGCCCCCGCAGTTCCAGCGACACCGTGCCCGACGACCCGAAGCCGTGGCTGGCGGCGCTGGTCAGGCCGGTCTGGTAGTGCGGCGCGCCGCGCGCCGACATCAGGTCGTTCATGCCGAAGAAGTGCGCGAAGCCACGCCCGGCGCGATCGGACGGGTCGGACGCGTCCTGCGCCATGGCGACGCCGTTCGCGCTCGACGTCGCGGAAAGCGTCAGCACGCCGTTGGACAGGCTCAGCGTGCCGTCGCCGGCCAGACCGGTGTTCACCGCGGAGATCACATCGCCCAGCGTCACCAGGGACGGGTTGGCGAAGTCGATCGTCACGCTCTGCACGATCTCGTTGTTGGCATCGAGAACGCCAAACGAGACCTGGCCGGTGAAGCCGTGCGCGTCCGTGCTGAGCGCGCCGGTGTTGCGCCCGATCAGCGCGTTCGGCGGCGGCACGGCGGTGCTGTCGTTGTGGATGCGGTTGACCTCGTCGACCAGCCGCGCGCTCAGCTCGCCCAGCGCGTAGGACAGCTCGGGCAGCTCCTTGTCGCGCATCTCCAGCAGACCCTTGACCGATCCGCCGCGCAACGCCGCTTCGAAATTCTCGCCCGTCGCGGTGACCTGGCCGGTGCCGGCGTCCTGCTTCCACACCTGGACCTGGTTGAACCGACTGGTGGTGTCGACGACGCCGTTCGGCACGTACTCGAAGACGCGCAGGTTGCTGTCCAGCAGCGTCAGGCCGGACGTCGTGAAAACGCCGATGCGGCCGTCGCTCATGGTCGAGGTGCGGACGTCGATGATATCCGAGATGCGCTCCAGCGCCTGGTCACGACGCTCTTCCAGGGCGGTCACGTCGCCACCCGAGGCGAGCTGTTGCGCGATGACCGGGTTGAGCTCGTGAATCTGCTCAAGCGAGCTGTTGAGCATTTCCAGGTCGGCCATGATCCGCCGGTCGGCCTCGGAGCGCAGATCCTGCACGCTGCCGGCGATACGGCTGAGATCGTTGGCCAGTTCCTGTAGGTCGTTCAGCGCGCCGATCCGGTTGGGCGTGCTCGACGGATCGAGCACCAGCGGCGAGAAACTCGACAGCGCCTCGTTCAGCCGCGCGGTCAGTGCCGACGGGCTACCCGGTTCGCCGAACAGGTCCTGCAGCCGCTCGTAGATGCCGTTCTGCGCCTCGTAGAAGCCGGCGCTGCCGGAGGCGATGACGAGCTCGTTCTGGAGGAAGCTGTCGACCAGGCGGCGCACGTCGGCCAGTTCTACACCGGCCGACATGCCGCCGACGACGGCGGTCTGAAACTGTACTTCCTTGCGCGCGTAGCCCGGCGTGTTGACGTTCGCGACGTTGACCGACGTGGTCTGCAACGCGCGCTGCGACGCGGTCAGGCCGGTGATCGCGGTCGACAGGATTGTGGTGAGCGTCATGCCCGGCTCCCCCGGCAAGAATTACCCGGCAGCCAGTGCCCGTCGCCGATTGCGGCGAAGGTCGGGCAGACAGCGTACATCGTTCTATGTTTCAACGACTTAGCGTCAAATGACTGGGCCGGATGTGGCACCTGCGTCGCTCCTTGGCGGCTTTCTCGACAGAGGAGTTGCAAGCGCGAGGCCAGAAAAGCAAAGGCATCGCCAGTGGCCCGGCGATGCCTTCGTGCACGTGGCGTGACGACGCGGCTCAGCCGTTGGCGGCGAGCCGTTCGTCGACATAGGCGAGGTTCTTCACCGCCAACTCATAGCCCTGCTCGGCGGCAGCCTCGAACAGCTGGCGGGCTTGCGGCAAGTCGGCATCGATGCCGCTGCCTTCCGCCAGCATGACGCCGAGGTTGAACTGCGCCGCGGCCAGCCCGGCATCGGCGGCCAGGCGATAGAACTCGGCAGCCTGGATCGGATCTTCGTCCATGCCGACGCCGTTCTCGCACATCACGCCGAGATTGAAGAGCGCGACGATGTTGCCGGCGCGCGCGGCCCGGCTGTAGAGATCGACCGCCTTCACGTAGTCGCGGCTGACGCCTTCGCCACCCTCGTAAAGACCGGCGAGGTTGCACATCGCGGCGGTATGTCCGCGGTCGGCGGCACGCGTGTACCAGTACGCGGCCTCGGCCTGGTCCGCCTCGACCCCGAGGCCGTTGGCGAACAGCACGCCCAGGCTGTACTCGGACTCCCGGTGCCCTTCTTCGGCGGCGGTCTGATAGTGCTCCAGCGCTTCGCTGAAGTCCTTCTCCACGCCCTTGCCGTTGGCGTAGAGGAAACCGAGGAAGTAGCTCGCTTCCGGCTCGCCGTCCGCCGCTGCGGTCTCCCACGCGGCACGCGCCGCGGCGTAGTCGCCGCGCTCGTAGGCTGCGCTCGCTTCGTCGGATTGGCTCATTTCACAACCTCACGTGCTCTTGCTCCGCTGCTGTTTATCGACTGTTAAGGCTAAGAATTCGTAAACGGCGCTAACGCCTCGGCAGAATTCGCCCGGCTCGGCAGCGATTGCCGGGCGGCGACGAACGCGACCGCCCCCGAAGCCCGGAAAACCGCGACTTGGCCGCTTGGCCCCACGCTTGCTTCTGCTCCGCCGCGACCCGACCGCCGTTGGGTCCCGACATTGACCAGGAGCTGCGAGCCACCGTGTTCGATCCCATCGCGCCCGCCACATCGATCGGCCGTCCGACACCGCCGACCGTCGCCTTCGGCACCAGTGCCGAGGAAGACGACGGTCTGTTCGACCACTTGCTGCGCGAGAACGATCGCGCCGAGGAACCGGAGCCGAACCGCCCCGCCGAGCGCCGCGACCACGCCGACGACGAAACCCGCGCCGCCGAGCGACCGAACGACCCCGCACCGCGCGAGACCGTGGCCAGCGAGGACAAGCCGGTCGAGACGAAGGCCAAGGACGGCGAGCAGACCACGACCGAGCGCGACGATGCCGCGCCTTCTCAGGACGACGCAAAGCCGAAAGAGACGGCCGCCACCGAGCCCGAAGCGCCC
>CAZVLI010000447.1:0-4149 GCA_964627965.1 uncultured Rhodospirillales bacterium | reverse complement strand
CGATCATCGAGCTGGTCGACCGCGACCCCGACGCCAAGGGCCAGGACTCCGGTCCGGTGCAGGGCGACGAGGACGATGAGGCCGAGGCTGCGTAAGTCGATCCGGTTGCTGCAGATGCACCACATCAAAGGGCAGCCGTTTCGGGCTGCCCTTTTTCGTCTGATCGGCCTGCTGCTGCTCGCCGGCGCCGCTTTGCTGCCCGCGACGGTAGCGGCAAAGGTGCCGGAGAGCCGCACCGAGATCCAGCTCAGCTTCGCGCCGCTGGTGAAGCAGGTCGCGCCGGCGGTGGTGAACATCTACACCCGCAAGGTGGTGCAGGAGGTGCAGCGATCGCCGCTGTTCGACGATCCGTTTTTCCGCCAGTTCTTCGGCCGCCGCTTCGGCCTCGGCCCGAAGCGAAAACGGCAGGTGAACTCGCTCGGTTCCGGCGTGATCCTGACCGCCGACGGGTTGATCGTCACCAACCACCATGTCATCGACGGCGCCGACCAGATCACCGTGGCGCTCACCGATCGGCGCGAGTTCCCGGCGGAACTGGTTCTCGACGACGAACATACCGATCTTGCCGTCTTGCGGATCGACGCGGCCGGCGAGGAACTGCCACACCTGGACCTGCGCAACTCCGACGAGCTTGAGGTCGGCGATCTGGTGCTGGCCATCGGCAACCCGTTCAACGTCGGCAAGACGGTCACCAGCGGTATCATCTCGGCCCTGGCGCGCACCGGTGTCGGCATTTCCGACTACCAGTTCTTCATCCAGACCGACGCGGCGATCAATCCGGGCAACTCGGGTGGCGCACTGGTCGGGCTGGACGGGCGCCTCGTCGGCGTCAACACCGCGATCTTCTCGCGCAGCGGCGGCAGCCATGGCATTGGCTTCGCGATCCCCGCCAACATGGTCCGCGTCGTGCTGCAGAGCGCACGCGAGGGGCTGAGCTACGTCGCGCGACCGTGGATCGGCGTCGAGACGCAGCCTGTCACCGCGGAGATGGCGGAGGGACTGGGGCTGCCGGCGCCGTTCGGTGCCATGATCAGCGCCACCTATCCAGGCGGCCCCGCCGACCGCGCCGGGATCCGGCCGGGCGACATTGTCGAGGCGATCGACAGCCAGGACGTGGAGGACCCGTCCGAGCTGGGCTACCGGCTGGGCACGCGCGTGGTCGGCGGCGAAGCGCAGTTCAAGCTCTGGCGCCAGGGCGAGTCTCTCGATGTCGCGGTGCAGATGCAGCGCGCACCGGAGGACCCGCCGCGCGATGAGCGTGAGATCGACGGCCGCAACCCGCTGGCCGGTGCCGTCGTGGCCAACCTGTCGCCGGCGCTGGCGGAGGAGCTGCGGCAGAACCCGATGCAGCGCGGCGTGATCGTCACCCGTCTGCGCCGGGGCTCGGTGGCGTTCCGCAATCGTTTGCGCCCAGGCGACCGCGTGCTGAAGGTGAACGGCGAAGCGATCAAGACCGTCTCGCAGCTCATCGACGTGATCGACGCGGGCGGCGAGCGCTGGTCGATGTCGATCCAACGGGGCGACCAGGTGCTGAACCTGGTGATCCGGGGGTGAGCGACGACCTGTTCGCCGCCGCCGGCCTGGAGCAGGCCAAGCCGGCGCCGCTGGCCGAACGGTTGCGCCCGCAGAGCCTGGACGAGGTCATCGGCCAGGACCACATCCTGAATGCCGAGGATGCGCCGTTGGCGCGCATGCTGAACGCCAGGCGGTTGTCGTCGCTGATCCTGTGGGGACCGCCCGGCACGGGCAAGACCACCATCGCGCGCCTGCTGGCGCAGCAGGTCGGGCTGGAATTCGTGCAGCTTTCGGCCGTGTTCTCCGGTGTCGCCGACCTGCGCAAGACGTTCGATGCGGCCCGCAAGCGACGCAACGACGGTCTCGGCACCCTGCTGTTCGTCGACGAAATCCATCGCTTCAATCGCGCCCAGCAGGACGGCTTCCTGCCGGTGGTCGAGGACGGCACCGTCACGCTCGTCGGCGCCACGACGGAGAACCCGTCCTTCGAACTGAACGCGGCACTGCTGTCGCGTTGCCAGGTCTTGATCCTGCGGCGGCTCGACGACGATGCGCTGGAGGAGCTTCTCAGGCGCGCCGAGACGGCGCTGGGCCGGCCTTTGCCGCTCGACGACGACGCGCGGGTCGCGCTGCGCTCGATGGCCGATGGCGACGGCCGCTTCCTGCTCAACCTATGCGAGGAGCTTGCCGACCTGCCGACCGACACCCGCCTCGACACGGCAGGGCTCGTGCGTACGGTGCAGCGGCGCGCACCGGTCTACGACAAGGCGCAGGAAGGGCACTACAACCTGATCTCCGCGCTGCACAAGTCGATGCGTGGTTCGGACGCCGACGCGGCGCTCTACTACCTCGCCCGTATGCTGGTGGCCGGCGAGGAGCCGCTCTACATCGCCCGGCGCGTCGTGCGCTTCGCGTCGGAGGATATCGGCCTCGCCGACCCGCAGGCGCTGGTGCAGGCGATGATGGCCAAGGAGGCTTACGACTTCGTCGGCTCGCCGGAGGGCGAGCTGTTCCTGGCGCAGGCGGTCGTCTACTGCGCCACGGCGCCGAAGTCGAACGCGCTCTACAAGGCCCTGTCTGGAAGCTACCGCGCGGCGCGCGAAACCGGATCGTTGATGCCGCCGATGCATATCCTGAACGCGCCGACCAAGCTGATGAAGGAAGTCGGCTACGGCGACGGCTATGCCTACGACCACGACACCGACGACGGCTTCTCCGGCCAGGACTACTTCCCCGAGGAGATGCCGCGCGAGCGGTTCTACTACCCGACCGAGCGTGGTTTCGAGCGCGACGTCGCCAAGCGCCTGGCCTACTGGGACAAGCTGCGCAAGCAACGCGGTGACGCCTCGTGAAGATGTTGCTGGCGATCGCGCTCGGCGGCGCCATCGGGGCGGTGTCGCGCTATGGCGTCGTGGTCGCGGCCGGGCGGTGGTTCGGCTTCGGCTTCCCATGGGGCACGCTGGCCGTCAACGTCGTCGGCTCGCTGGTGATCGGCCTGATGTTTCAGTTGCTGGAGCATCGCTTTCCCGGCATCGATCCGGCCTGGCGCGGCCTGATCGTCGTCGGCTTCCTCGGCGCGCTGACGACCTACTCGTCCTTCGCGCTGGATGCCGCCGACCTGTTCCTGCGCGGGGAGATCGGCTCGGTCGCGATTTACATCTGCGCGACGCTGGTCGGCGCCCTTGCGGGCGTCTCGGCTGGTCTCGCCATCGGCAAGCTGGCTTGGGCATGAGTGGGGTTACCAACCACGCCGTATCGGACGACGAGGTCGGCCAGCGCCTGGACCGTTGGTTCCGGCATCATTTCCCCGGCGTGCCGCATGGCCGCCTGGAGAAATTGCTGCGTACCGGTCAGGTCCGCGTTGATGGACACCGCGTAAAGGGCAACACGCGCCTGGAAGCGGGCCAGCAGATCCGCGTGCCGCCGCTGGAGACCGCCGTGCCGCCGAAGCCGAAGGCACCGGACCCGCGCGGGGTGAAGGAGCTCACTGACGCCATCGTCCACATGGACGACCACGTCATCGTTATCGACAAGCCGGCCGGGCTGGCGGTGCAGGGCGGGCGCGGCGTCGGGCGTAGCGTCGATGCGCTGCTCGATGGCTTGAGGTTCGAGAAGAAGGAGCGGCCGAAGCTGGTGCACCGGCTGGACCAGGATACCAGCGGGCTGCTGGTCCTGGCGCGTACCGCCGCCGCCGCGCGCAAGCTGACGCAGGCGTTCCGCGAGCGCGACACGGAGAAGGTCTACTGGGCCATCGTCGTCGGCGCGCCTCCAGCCAGGCAGGGCAAGTTCGACCAGCGCCTGGCAAAGACCGGCGGTGCCGGCGCGGAGCGCATGCGCGCGGCCGACGACGGCAAGTCGGCGGTCACGCTCTACCGGGTGCTGGACAGTGCTGGCAAGCAGGCGGCGTGGCTGGAGCTGCGGCCGGTCACGGGGCGGACGCATCAGCTTCGCGCGCACTGCGCCGAGGCCGGCTGCCCGATCCTGGGTGACGGGAAATATGGCGGGCGCGCGGCCTTCCTCGACAGCGTCGCCGACGCCAAGCGGCTGCACCTGCACGCGCGCGCCTTGCGCATTCCGCATCCCGGCGGCGGCATGCTCGACGTCGAAGTGCCGCCGCCGTCGCATATACTGGAG
>CAZVLI010000446.1:0-4156 GCA_964627965.1 uncultured Rhodospirillales bacterium | reverse complement strand
GGCGCTGGGTTGGGGGTCATGTGCACTGTTCGCTGGTTGAACGATCGGGCGCTCCTGGCGTTGGAGCGATCGCTGGCCCTGAATCCGAGCTCGGCGCAGACCAGCTACGGGCTTGGCGTGGCGCATTTCTGGATGGGCAACGCCACGCAGGCGCTACCGCACCTGGATCGCGCGATCCGGCTCAGCCCGCAGGATCCGCACCTGTGGTCGTTCCACTACATTCGGGGCAACGCGCTCTACCTTACCGGCCGGCACGACGACGCGATCGCGGCGCAGCGAGCGGCGATCCAGCACAAGGGCAACGAGTACCTGCCGTACCTCACCCTTGCAGCGGCGCTGTCGCACGACCCGGCGCGTGAGGCCGAAGCACGCGACGCCTTGGCGCAGGCCAATGCGCTAAAAGCCGACCTGTCAGCAGCGTTCCTGCGGGCAAGCATCGGCAACCTGCACCCGGCATACCTGGAAACCTTCCTCACCGACCTGACCGGCCTTGGCCTGCCGTCGGACTAGCCGGCGAGCTGCTTGCCGCGTTTCTCCGCCGCCTTCACCGCGCGGGTCATCAGGGCGGTCAGCCCGGACTTCGTCATCAGGACCTTGAGCGCGGCCTCGGTGGTGCCGCCGGGGCTGGTGACGTTGACGCGGAGCTGGGCCGGGTCGTCGTCGGCCGTGGCGGCCAGCTCGCCGGCGCCGGCGACGGTCGCCTTGGCCAGTTGCAGCGACAACTTCGGGTCGAGACCGACCTCGACGCCAGCGGCCGCCATCGCCTCGATCAGCAGGAAGACGTAGGCCGGGCCGGAACCGCTGACCGCGGTCACCGCGTCCATCAGGTCCTCGTCGTCGAGCCAGGCGGTCTCGCCAACAGCGGCCATCAGGTCCTGCGCCGCCTTGCGCTGCTTCTTCTTGGTGTTCGTGTTGGCGCACAGCACGCTCATGCCGCGACCGACGGCGGCGGGCGTGTTCGGCATCACCCGCACGATCGCCGCCTTGTCGCCGACGTGGCGCGCGATGTCCTCGATCCGCTTGCCGGCGGCGATGGAGACGAAGGCGGCCCCGGACGCGGCGTAGTCGGCGTAGACCGGCGCCACCATGTCCATCGCCTGCGGCTTGACCGCGAGCATCACGATCTCGGGCTTGAACTTAGCCGGCACGGCAGCGGCCTGCGCGACCGCCTTCACGCCCTTGGGCAACGCGACCCGGCTGGCGTCCAGCGCCGGCTCGACTACCACCACATCGGATTTCTTCAGGCCACGCGCCAGCCAGCCTTCCAGCAGCGCACCGCCCATCTTGCCGCAACCGATCAACAGGATCGGCCCGGCCTTCAGTGTCTTCATCGGGTCTTCGCCCTCGTCATGCCTCGCCGACGGTTTCCAGCATCGCCGCGTCGATGGCCTCGGTCGGCGTGCGCCCGCCCCACAGCACGTACTGGAAGGCGGGGTAGAAACGCTCGCATTCGTGCAGCGCGATGTCGATCAGTTCCTCGACCTGGCGCGTGCAGGGGCCGTTACCGCTGCCAACCAGCACGGCGTGGCGGAACATCGGCATCGCCTCCTCCGACCACAGGTCGAAGTGGCCAAGCCACATGCGTTCGTTGATCAGGCCGAGCAGCAGGTAGACCGGGTCGAACTTGTGCTTGGCGACGCGGATGTCGTAGGCGCAGGCGATCTGCAACGCCCCCTGCCCGTCGCTGTAGGAAAAGCCGAGCTGGTACTCGCACCAACCGCCGGTCACAGAAACCGACAGTTCGTCGTCACCCTGGCGGTCGAAGCTCCATTCGTTGGCCGAGACGATTTCCTCAACGACGTCGAGCGGATGCGTCGTTTCGCTGGCGAATTCCACGCTTGTGCGCATGGCGGACGACTCCTTGCGACCGGATCGGGATTGCGGCGGGAACGAGAGGCGGGGTCGACATATCGGCGCCACACCCCAGGCGCGAGATATAGTGGGTGCGAACCGAATCAAACACCATGACTGCTACGGTACCAGATGCGAGTCGCGCTGCAACCGCTAGCGGCGGTTGATCCACAAGGAATTTGCCGACGTGCATAAGTTGTCACCGCGCCGCAGCGCTACGACGGCTTAACGCGTTGATTTCAGGCCTTTTTCGCCCGCGATTTGGTGGCGGTCTTGCGGGCGCGAGCGGGCTTGGCCTTGGGTTTCACCGGCTTCTCCAGTTCGGCGATGCGGGCGGACAGGCGCTCGTTCTCCTCGCGCGCCGCCTGGGCCATGGCTTTCACCGCCTCGAACTCGTCGCGACTGACCAGTTCCATACGGTCGAGGAGGCGTTCCAGGCGCTGGCGCACCAACTCTTCCGCCTCGCGACCGGCGCCCTGGGCCACGCCGACGGCCGAGGTGGCGATCTTCGAAATGTCGTCGAGCAGTCGTCTGCGCGCGTTCATCGGTACGCTTCTCCGCAACTGGCGCCTGACCCGTAATATGGTGCCGGTCACGTCATGGCAATTGCGGCGGTTAGCCGCTACCAATGGCAACGATGATTCCCGCCGTCATTCCGTTTCCGCAGATCGACCCGATCCTGATCGAGATCGGGCCGCTGGCAATCCGCTGGTATGCCCTGGCCTACCTGGCCGGGCTGCTTCTCGGCTGGCGCTACGTGCAACGGTTGAACCGAAGCGCACCGAAGGTGATGACGCCGGCGCAGGTCGACGATCTGCTGCTGTGGATCACGCTCGGCGTCGTGCTCGGCGGACGCGTGGGCTACGTGCTGTTCTACAATTTCGGCTACTACATCGATAATCCGATGCAGGCGCTGGTGATCTGGCGCGGCGGCATGTCGTTCCATGGTGGCTTGCTGGGCGTGGTGCTGGCGATGGTGCTGTTTGCCCGGCGCCACAAGCTGGCGCTGCTCGGGATCGCCGACCTGCTGGCCTGCGCCACGCCGATCGGGTTGTTCTTCGGCCGGCTGGCCAACTTCATCAATGCCGAACTCTACGGCCGCGCCAGCGACGTGCCGTGGGCGATGGTGTTTCCGTCCGACCCGACCCAGGTACCGCGGCACCCGAGCCAGCTCTACGAGGCGGCGCTGGAGGGCGTTGTGCTTTTCGCACTGCTGTTCTGGCTGGCGCGATATCGCAACATCCGCCACCGGCCCGGTTTCGCGACCGGCGTGTTCCTCATCGGCTATGCCGTGGCGCGGATGATCGTCGAATTGTTCCGCCAGCCGGACGCGCATATCGGTTTCCTGGCGGCCGGCTCGACCATGGGCCAGCAGCTTTCGGTGCCGATGGTGCTGGGCGGCGCCTACCTGATCTGGCGGGCGCGGCGGTGACGCCCCCTCCCCGCACACCAATGGAAGCGCATCTGCGCCGGCTGATCGCGGTCGACGGGCCGATCCCGGTGTCGCGCTACATGGGCGAGGTGCTGACCCACCCGGAGCATGGCTACTACGCGCGCGCGGATACCATCGACGCCGACTTCCTGACCGCGCCGGAGGCGAGCCAGATGTTCGGCGAGCTGGTCGGACTGGCGCTGGCGCAGTTCTGGCTCGACGCCGGGCGACCGGGCGACGTGAGGCTGGTCGAGCTCGGGCCGGGGCGCGGCACGCTGATGGCCGACCTGCTGCGCGCGACGGCTCGCGTGCCCGGTTTTCACGACGCGCTGGAGATCCACCTGGTCGAAGCGAGCCTGGCCCTGCGAAAGGTACAGGCGGCGGCACTGCCTGGCCGGACGCCGACCTGGCACGACGGGCTCGGCACACTGCCCGACGGTTTCTGGCTGCTGATCGGCAACGAGTATCTCGACGCGCTGCCGGTGCGGCAGGTGAAGCGCCTGGCCGACGGCTGGCACGAAATGCTGGTGGCGGCGAACGACGACGGCCTGCACTTCGTCCTCAGCCCGGGGCCGCTGGCGCTCGACGCGGCGGCGGACGAGGGCACGGTGCTGGAACTGGGGCCGGCCCGGCTAGCGGCGGTGGAGACCGTCGCGGCGCACATCGCGCGCGACGGCGGCTGCGCGCTGCTGATCGACTACGGGCCGGACGACGGACCGCCAAAGGCGACCTTGCAGGCGATCCGGGCGCACCAGCGCCATGAGGTGCTGGACGTGCCGGGCGAGGCGGACCTGTCCGCCCATGTCGACTTCACGGCTTGCGCCATAGCGGCGCGCGAGGCCGGCGCGGACGCGAACGGGCCGGTGCCGCAAG
>CAZVLI010000445.1:0-4164 GCA_964627965.1 uncultured Rhodospirillales bacterium | reverse complement strand
CGGTCCGGCCCTCGCTCGTCAGGCGGATGGCGATGTGGTTGCCGTCGCGGGCGACGCCCTCGACCTCTGCCCGCTCGTGGACCTTGACGCCATCGGTGCGCAGGGCGCGGCGAACGACGTCGACGGCATCGGCATCGTCTCGGGGCATCAGGCGGCTGCGCTGGATCAACGTAACTTCCGCGCCCAGCCGCCGATGCGCCTGTGCCAGCTCCACGCCGATGGGGCCGCCGCCGATGACGATCAGATGGTCGGGGCGCTCGGTCAGGTCGAACACCGTCTCATTGGTGAGATAGGGCACGTCCGCCAGGCCGGGGACGTTGGGAATGGCGGCGCGGCTGCCGGAGGCGATCACGATGCGCCGCGCCTTGATCCGCTTGTCGCCAGCGAGCAGCGTGTCGGGGGCGACGAAGCGGGCGGTGGCCTGTAGCACGGTGGCGCCCAGGCCCTCGAACCGTTCCACCGAGTCGTGCGGTGCGATGCCGGCGATGATGTCGTGGACGTGGTCGTGGACGCCGCGGAACCGGATCGCCGGCTCGTGGCCGTTCACGCCGAACTGGCCGCTTGTGCGCACCTGATGCGCGGCGTGGGCGGCGGCGATCAGCGCCTTGGACGGCACGCAGCCATAGTTCAGGCAGTCCCCGCCCATCTTGTGCTTCTCGATCAGCACGGTGCGGGCGCCCATCTGGGCCGCGCCGGCGGCGACCGAAAGGCCGCCGGATCCGGCGCCGACGATGGCGATGTCGGCTTCGATATGGTCGCTCATGCTCAGCCCTCCGAGACCACGAGCCGGTAGTTCGGCGTCGGGTTCAGCGGGCAGGAGTAGACGTACTCGCCGGCGACGAGTTCGATCTCGTAGTCCTGTGTCTTGCCCTCGACCAGGCCGCCGCCGGAGACGCTGGGCAACGTGGCGCGCGACACCAGCCCGTCGCCGCGCAGCCAGAAACCCAGCTCGTAAGGCACGTTCTTGTTGGTGACGCGGAAGATGTAGCGGCCGGGCTTCAGTTCGATCGTCGTCGAGGCGGCGAGGCGGGCGTCGCCCGACGTCGCGTTGATCGCCTCGCAGTCCTTAGCGCTTTGGGTGGCGTAGCCGTGGTCGGCGGTCTCGGCCTCGACGAACTGGCAGCCGGTCTGCGTCAGCTCGACGACCTGCGGCTGGCCGGCGCGCGCGGCGCCCATGCCGAGCAGGACCAGGCTGGCGGACACGGTGAACAGCGGGATGTTGCGGCGGTGTTGCATGGGAAGCCCCTCCTTGGCGAATGCGTTGTCCTGAAGGTGGCGGCTGGCCCGTTCGAGTTGAAATATCGATGGGTTCGCGTTTCCATAGCCGCTGGCTATCACCAAGGATTCGCGCGGGCGGGGTCGGCGATGGAGATGCACCAGGTGCGCTACTTCCTGGCGCTGTGCGAGACGCTCAACTTCACGCGAGCGGCCGAGCAGTGCCACGTCGCACAGCCATCGCTGACGAAAGCGATCCGCAAGCTGGAGGAAGAGTTCGGTGGCGAGCTGTTCCGCCGCGAGCGCAACCTGACGCATCTGACCGAGCTGGGCAGGTCGTTGCAGCCGCATCTTTCGCAGATCATGGCAGCGAGCGAGGCGGCGACGACGCACGCTCGTGACGCCCGTGGCGGGCAGCGCGCGCCGATCACGCTGGGTGTCATGTCGACCCTGTCGCCGGTGCATTTGTCGTCGCTGCTGCGCCATCTGCATCAGCAGGTTCCGAACCTGGACATGACCATCGCCGAGGCGTCGTGCCACGACCTGGTCGAGCGGCTGATGCAGGGCGAGGTCGACGTCGGTCTGCTGGGCTTGCCCGACCTGCCGGACCGGGTGGACGCTCGGCCGCTGTTCGACGAGCGCTACATGATCGCCTTTCCGCGCGGTCACCGGTTCGAGCAGATGAACGGCATCCCGATGCGCGAGCTGGACGGCGAGGACTACCTGGTCCGGCTGCATTGCGAGTTCGCCGATCATTTCGACGCGCTGGGCGGCGCGCGCGACTTCAAGGCCCGGGTGCGCCAGAGCTCGGAGCGCGAGGACTGGGTACAGGCGATGATCCTGGCCGGCGTAGGTTGCGCTGTGATGCCGGAATACCTGCCGACCTTGCCCGGCATCGTGATGCGGCCGATCGTCGATCCGGCCGTCACGCGCACGGTCTCGCTGGCGACGGTCGGCGGACGACGCTATTCACCGACGCTGCGGCTGCTGATCGACGCGGTCGCGCGACACGACTGGAGACACTCAACATGACGACGACAACCGACGCCGGCGGCCGCGCCGATGTGGCGATCCGTGGCGCCACGCTCTTCGACGGCACCGGGGCGCCACGCCGCCAGGCCGACATCGCGATCACGGCGGAGCGCATCGTCGCCGTCGGCGACCTCGGGTCGATGAGTGCGGATCGCGAGATGGATGCCAACGGACTGGCCGTCGCGCCGGGTTTCATTGACGTGCACACGCACGACGACAAGGTCGTGATGAGTAAGCCGGACATGGCGCCGAAGGCGAGTCAGGGCGTGACCACGGTGATCTGCGGCAACTGCGGCTTTTCGCTGGCGCCAAACGCGGGCAAGTGGGGCGCGAACCTGATCGACCGCGACGACTCCACGCGCTTCGCCACCATGCACGACTACTTCCATGCGCTCGAGACGGCGCCGTCGGCGATCAACTCGGCCATGCTCGTCGGACACTCGTCGCTGCGCACCAACGCGATGGACGATATCAAGCGCACCGCGACCGATGCCGAGATCGCGGCCATGCAGGCGGCGCTGAAGGAAAGCCTGCAGGCCGGGGCGATCGGCATGTCGAGCGGCCTGTTCTACCCGGAGGCGACGCATGCGGAGACCGCCGAGGTCTCTGCGCTGGCCGAGGTGCTGGGGCCGTTCGACGCGGTCTACACCGCGCACATGCGCGACGAAGGTGAGCGCGTGCTGGAGGCGATCGACGAGACCGCCGAGATCGGCGGCGCCGGCGGCGTGCGCACCGTGATCTCGCACCACAAGTGCACGGGCAAGGCGAACTACGGGCGCTCGGCGGAGACGCTGGCGCGGATCGCCAGCCATCGCGAACGGCAGAACCTGTTTCTCGATCTCTATCCCTACATCGCGTCGTCGACGCGGCTGCTCCCGGAGCGGGTGGAGGTGTCAGAGAAGATCGTCATCACCTGGTCGGAGGCGATGCCGGAGTATGGCACCCGCGATCTGGACGAGATCTGCGCCGAGTGGGGCGTCGACCGCGAAGAAGCAGCGGCCAGACTTCAGCCCGCTGGCGCGATCTACTTCTCGATGCACGAGGACGACGTTCAGCGGATCATGCAGTTTCCCGCGACGATGATCGGCTCGGACGGCATTCCCGACGACGACCATCCGCATCCGCGGCTGTGGGGCACCTTCCCGCGTGTGCTCGGCCACTATGCCCGCGACCTCGGCGTGCTGAGCCTGGAGGAAGCGGTGCACCGGATGACGGGACTGCCGGCCAGCGTATTCGGCTTCGCCGACCGTGGCGTGGTGCGCGCCGGTGCCTACGCCGATCTCGTGATCTTCGATCCGGCGACGGTGAAGGACAGTGCCACCTTCACCGATCCGAAACAGCCGGCGGTAGGCATTCACCTGGTGATGGTGAACGGCGAGCCGGTCTGGGCCATGGGGGGCTCCACCGGCGCGCGGCCGGGCCGGCCCCTGAAACTCGGCGCCGGCGCGGCGGGGACGCAGGTCTAGGCCAGCGCGAAGCCCTCGTAGCCGTTCGCGACGACGGCCTCGCATTTCTCCACGTAGGCCGGGAAGCCGCCGATGTAGGGCATGAAGACGCGTGGCTTGCCGGGCACGTTGGCGCCGACATACCAGGACGAGCAGGTCGAGCGCAGCGACCCGCCGGCGACCTCGTTCACGTGGCCGACCCATTCGTCCTCGGCCGACCGGGTCGGGTCGATGGTCTGCTGGCCGTGCTCGCGCACGTAGGCCATGGCGTCGGAGATCCACTCCACGTGTTGTTCGATCGACGGCAGCATGTTGGTCAGCACCGACGGGCTGCCCGGACCGGTGATCATGAACAGGTTGGGGAAGCCGGCCGTCGCGACGCCGAGATAGGCGCGCGGGCCCGCCGCCCACTTCTCCTTCAGCACCTCGCCGTCGCGGCCGCGAATGTCGATGCGGGTGAGCGCGCCGGTCA